>NZ_JBFUCA010000171.1:0-7956 GCF_056405475.1 Polaromonas sp. P1_G4 | reverse complement strand
GAACAGCACTGCCGGCACCACAGTCAGCAAGGTAAAGCTCCAGAGATAAGGTGACGTCCGGTTGTTGCGCATCAACATGCGCCGCGACTCGTCATCGTCGAACACACCACGCACCAGGCGGCGGTAGATCAGCTGATGGAAATGCAGCGCATCAGCCACCCCGGGCGATCCGCCGCGCGCCAGCTTTCGGTAGATCGAAAAAACAGTCTCCCAGACCGGATAAATGATCAACAGCATCGGAAACCACGGCGAAACCATCTGGTGGCGCTGCACCRGCAGTATGCAGGCGAGCGCGATCACAACACCCCAGAGATAGGCACCCCCATCCCCCGCAAAAATCAGGCCACGGGGGTAATTCCACATGAGAAAACCCATGGTCGCACCTGCCAGGCAGACAACGATGGCAGCCAGCTGACGGTCACCAAGCTGAAGCGCGACATAGGCGATTGCCAGGCAGATGAGCGACGCGACGGTACCCGCCAGGCCGTTGTAGCCATCAATGATATTGAACGCGTGCGGCAAGCCGCAGAACGCGAAAAAAGCCAAGGCAACGCCGACCCAGGGAAATGACAGCAGCAGCATGTCGATTCCTGGCACACCGAGCCGCGGTAACGCCAGCCCGAACAGGCTGCACGCCAGCGCTGCGGACAGGCCCGTCAGCAACAGGCGGTAACGCACCGTCAGCCGCTGCGTGAGATCTTCATAAACGCCGCCCAGCACGGCTGGCAGCAGGACCACCACCAATTGCAGGGCGGTATGCCAGCTCATGGGCACATTTACCCGGCTGGCGGTTGTTTCAGCTATCACGCCGGCAAGCAAGCCAGCCAATAAGCCCAGCAGTATCCCGATGCCGCCGACGCGCGGTATGTTTCCCGCATGGAACCGCTGCGGTTTGCTCACGTCGTATCGGCTGGCATGCTCACGCGCCATGCGGATAACCAGCATGGAGGCGATTAGCGACACCGTGAAACTCAGACAAACCAGAAATACCATGGGGCCCCCGCTTTATTTGCCGCAATTATCAGCGCATACCCCGGCCCGCCTCCTTGCAGTTTCCTCACAGTCCTGCCAGGACCTGCCGCAACGGTGTAAATAATCCCTCACGCCGGTGTTCTACCCATGCGGCAGCAGTGGTAATATCCTGTTCACTCATTGAACAGCTGAATCATCCATTTGCTGAATTCTTCACTTCAGGAAGAAAACCACCTGCGGGTACTGCGCCTGCTGGAGGCCAATCCTCATATGAACCAGCGCGATCTCGCCAATGCGCTGGGCGTTAGCTTGGGCAAAACCAACTATTGCCTGAAAGCGCTGCTCGACAAGGGCTTCATCAAGATGCAAAGCTTCAGCCGCAGCGAAAAAAAGCTGGCTTACGCCTATCTGTTGACGCCGAACGGCATTTCCGAGAAGGCCGGCCTGACCTTGCGCTTTCTCGAACGCAAGTTGGCGGAGTACGAAAACCTCAAGGTTGAAATCGAAAACCTCAAAGTCGAAGTCACCCAGGCAAAAACCAGCACTGATCACAACCATGACTGAAACCGTCACCATCACGCCTGTCATCCTCTGCGGCGGCGCAGGCACACGGCTTTGGCCGCTGTCGCGGAAAAGCTTCCCGAAACAGTTCGTCCCGCTGATCGGCGGTAAAAGCCTGCTGCAGCTGACCCTGGAGCGGGTGGCACACGTCAACGGAGACAGCGCAACCGCGCCCGATGTGATCTGCGTCGCCTCGGAAGAACACCGATTCCTCGTCAGCGAAGCCATGCAGGCAGCTCGCGTCAAGGGCCGGATTGTGCTGGAGCCCACCGGGCGCAACACAGCGCCTGCGATGGCGCTCGCGGCGCTGCTCGCCAAACCCGGTCAAGTCCTGCTGTTTTGCCCTTCGGATCACCATATCCCCGATGTTGGGGCCTTTTCCGCCATGGTGGGCCGGGGCCTGGCGGCGGCGCTGAGCGGTGAGATCGTGACTTTTGGCGTGGTGCCGGCTTTTCCGGCAACGGCCTACGGTTATATCCAGCAAGGCGCGGAGCGCGGCGACGGTAGCGCCAAAGTCGCGCGTTTTATTGAAAAACCCGACGCAGAAAAAGCCCAGGCACTGATATTGCAGGGTGACACGCTCTGGAACGCCGGTATCTTCCTGACGCGCGCCGACACACTGATCGCGGCCCTGGAACAACATGCGCCCGACATTCTGCAAGGCTGCCGGCTGGCTGTGTCAGCGGTCGGAGAGGACCAGCAGTTCGTGCGGCCCGACGCAGCAGCATTCGGTGCTGTGCGCGCCGAAAGTATCGACTACGCAGTGCTCGAGCGCCACGATGCCGTCGCTGTCGTGCCATTTGCGGGTGCGTGGAGTGACGTCGGCAGCTGGAATGCCGTCGCCGGGCTCACGGCGCCGGACGACGACGGCAACCGCATCGACGGCAACGGCATGGCGCTGCACAGCAAACGCACCTATATTCACGCGCCGCATCGCACCGTGGTGACACTTGGCACCGAGGACCTTCTGGTGATTGACACGCCCGACGCGTTGCTTGTCGCCGCGAGCAGCCACGTGGAGCAGGTCAAGAGCGTGGTTTCCCAGCTTGAAACGCGCCAAAGCCCGGAAGCAAACCTGCACCGCAAGGTAGCGAGGCCTTGGGGCTGGTATGACAGCATTGACCGCGGCGCCCGATTCCAGGTCAAACGCATCATGGTCAAGCCCGGCGCGTCGTTGAGCCTGCAAAAACACCATCATCGGGCCGAACACTGGATCGTGGTTTCCGGCACCGCGCTGGTCACCAAAGGCGAGGCCACCTTTCTCCTCACAGAAAACCAGTCCACTTACATTCCGATCGGCGAAACTCACCGCCTGGAAAATCCAGGAAAAACCGATCTGGAAATGATCGAAGTCCAGTCCGGCAGCTATCTGGGCGAGGACGATATCGTGCGATTTACCGACAACTATGGCAGGGCATAAACAATGAAAACAGCACTCATCACCGGCATCACCGGCCAGGACGGCTCCTACCTGGCGGAGTTTCTGCTGAACAAGGGCTATATCGTGCACGGCATCAAGCGCCGCACGTCGCTCTTCAATACGGATCGTATCGACCACTTGTTCCAGGACCCGCACGAAGCCAACCAGCGCTTTGTGCTGCACCACGGCGACATGACCGACTCGTCGAGCCTGACCCGCATCATCCAGCAAACCCAGCCGGACGAAATCTACAACCTGGCTGCGCAAAGCCATGTCGCCGTGAGTTTTGAAGAGCCGGAGTACACAGCCAACAGCGACGGCCTGGGCGCCTTGCGGGTCCTTGAAGCAATGCGCATTCTCGGACTTGAGAAGACCACACGCTTCTACCAGGCTTCGACTTCCGAACTCTATGGCTTGGTGCAGGAAATCCCGCAAAAAGAAACTACACCGTTCTACCCCCGCAGCCCTTATGCGGTTGCCAAGCTCTACGCCTACTGGATCACGATCAACTACCGGGAAGCCTACGGCATCTATGCCTGCAACGGCATTCTGTTCAACCACGAAAGCCCGGTCCGCGGCGAAACCTTTGTGACACGCAAGATCACGCGCGCACTCGCCCGCATCAAGCTGGGCATCCAGGACTGCCTCTATCTGGGCAACATGGATGCCAAGCGAGACTGGGGCCACGCCAAGGACTATGTCGAAATGCAATGGCTCATGCTTCAGYAGGACAAACCCGAAGACTTCGTGATTGCTACCGGTGTGCAATACAGCGTGCGTGATTTCGTCGAGGCGACTGCCCGGGAATACGGCATGCAGATCCGCTGGGAAGGCCACGACGAGAACGAGAAGGGCTATGACGCTGCCACCGGCAAATGCATCGTGTCGGTCGATCCGCGTTACTTCCGTCCGACCGAGGTTGAAACGCTGCTCGGTGATGCGACCAAGGCACGCGAAAAACTCGGCTGGGTTCCGAAAATCAGCTTCGCAGAACTGGTCGCCGAAATGGCCAGAGTCGACATGACACAGGCCGAGTTCGATTTGCAGGTCAAGGCGCACGGCCACAAGGCCTTGCGCAACCAGGGCTAAACGTGGCCAAACCCCGTGTTTTCCTGACCGGCGGCGGCGGCATGGTCGGCCGCAATATCCTTGAGCACCCGCTCGCGGGCAACTGGGATTTTGTCGCGCCGAGCAGCCGGGAACTGAACCTGGCCGACTTCGAGGCGACGCGCCGCTTCGTCGCAGATGTCCGGCCCGATGCGGTAATTCACTGCGCCGGACTGGTCGGCGGCATTCAGGCGAATATCGCGCACCCTGTCGATTTTCTCGTGGTGAACGTAGACCTCGGTCGCAATGTGATCATGGCAGCGCGCGAGGCCGGTGTTACCAGACTGCTGAACCTCGCGAGCTCCTGCATGTACCCACGCGAAGCGCAGAACCCGCTCGGCGAGGAATTGATTCTGCGCGGCGAACTAGAGCCGACCAACGAGGGCTATGCGATCGCCAAGATCTTCGCAACCCGGCTGTGCGAATACATCACCCGCGAAACACCGGTCAATCAGTACAAGACGCTGATTCCGTGCAACCTGTACGGCCGGCACGACAAATTCGACCCGAAGCACTCCCACCTGATCCCTGCGATCATCCACAAGGTCCATCAGGCCAAGGCTGGCGGCCTGCCGAGCGTCGAGATATGGGGTGACGGCACGGCACGCCGCGAGTTCATGTATGCAGGTGATCTGGCCGACGCCGTGCTGCATGCGCTGTCCGATTTCGACAAGCTACCGGGGCTGCTCAATGTCGGCCTCGGCCACGACCACAGCATCAACGACTACTACCGTGCTGCCGCCGAAGTCGTTGGCTGGAGCGGCGAGTTTGTGCATGACACAAGCAAGCCGGTCGGCATGAAACAAAAACTTGTCGACATCGACAGGCAGCGCGCCTGGGGTTGGGCACCGCAAAGGACGCTGCGCGAAGGTATTGAGCTTGCCTATAGCTTCTATCTTGAGACGGCGGGCGCATCATGAATCCTGCTGTTTTGTCCACTGGCACGTCGCCCGCTTCGATGCAGCATTTTGACTACATCGACCTGTTGCGCGGCTTGGCAATTTTCGGCGTGGTCGCCGCGCATTCCATGATGGGCATGGCCGCGATAGGCCTAACTCAGCTTCCCTTTCATATCGACTGGCTGCTGTCGGCCGGCAGGCATGGCGTATCCCTTTTCTTTGTTGTTTCGGCCTTTACGCTGATCCGCTCGCTGAACAGCCGCCGCGGCGATCCGATGTTTTTCGCCTATTTTGTTCGACGCTTCTTTCGCATTGTCCCGGCTTACTACCTGGTACTCCTGCTGGTTTTTTTCGCATACGGCAAGGGGTTCGAGAGCTACACCCCGCCGGGTGAACCGAACCTGACATGGCCCGACCTTGCCGCCCACCTGCTCTTCGTGAATGGACTCTTCCCCTACTACATCAATGATTTCCTGGGCGTGGAATGGTCAATTGCGGCCGAGTTTCCTTTCTATGCGATGCTGCCTTTCATCTTCCTGTGGTTACGCAATACCGAGGCAGGACTGCCTCTCAGCATCAAGGCGGCGCTGCTGTACGGCGGTTCACTAGCGTTGCTGTGGATGATGTACTGGAAAGCCGGTCCATTGATCCAGTTGCTTGGCATTCACCTTTATCCGCGGGAAATTTTTGTCCCATGGACCTACTTTTTTATCCTCACCCACATGCATGAATTTGCAGCGGGCATCGCGGTGTGGACGCTCATGCGGCGACTCGAACACAAGCCGGGCCTTGACAAAGCGTGGGCTGGGTGGTCATTGGGGCTATTGATCGCTGCAGGCATCGCGCTGGCCTGCCTTGAGTCGTGGAGGTACGACTCAGTCCTGTTGACGATCTGGGCGCCGGTGGCCTGGGGCTTGATGGCCGCCTGCCTAATCTATTTACTGTCGGTACTCAACCCACCGCCGCTGTTCGCGCTGTCCTATCTTGGAAAGATCAGTTTTTCGCTGTACCTGGTACATATGCCTATCGTGTATGGCCTGAGCCGATCCAGCACAGCCTGGCGCGTGACCGATAGCGTCGCCATCAATTTTGGTCTTTATCAAGTTGTCGCCTGGAGCCTGTCTTTAACCACAGCGGCTCTGCTCTTCCACTTCGTCGAGAAGCCAGGGATGCGTATGGGCAAGGCCTTGCTGAACCGATTCCCCAAACCCGCATTTGCCACTTGAGACAATCATGAACCATAAATATCCACTCGCCACTGCCACCTGGGACCAAGCCGAATACGCTGCACTGCAAGAGGTCATCACCTCAGGCATGTTCACCATGGGACCCAAGGTGTTCGAATTCGAAAAACAATTCGCAAGCTACCTCGGTGTCAAACATTGCGTGATGGTGAATTCCGGTTCGTCGGCCAACCTGTTAATGGTCGCGGCGCTTTTTTATTCCAAGAACGACGCGATTGCACTCAAGCCGGGCGACGAAGTGATCGTTCCCGCCGTGTCCTGGAGCACAACCTATTACCCGCTATACCAGTACGGCCTGAAGATCAAATTCGTTGATATCGATCTCGAAACCTTGAACTACGACCTCGATGCACTGGAAAAGGCCGTCACCGGCAACACCCGCCTGATCATGGCCGTCAACCTGCTCGGCAATCCGAACAACTTCGCGCGCATCAAATCCATCATCGGCGACAAGAAGATCTCGCTGATCGAAGACAACTGCGAGTCGCTCGGCGCAACCTTCGAAGGCAAGCAAGCCGGCACTTTCGGCCTGATGGGCAGCTACAGCTCGTTCTTTTCACATCACATCTCGACGATGGAAGGTGGCCTGATCAGCACCGACGACGAGGAGTTGCACCACATTTTGCTGTCGCTGCGCGCGCACGGCTGGACCCGGAACCTTCCGAAGTTCAACCGTGTCTGTGGCGAAAAAAGCGACGATCCGTTCAAAGAGTCGTTCCGGTTCGTCCTGCCCGGCTACAACGTACGRCCACTCGAAATGTCAGGTGCACTTGGCATCGAGCAGGTCAAAAAATTGCCAATGCTCGTCGCGGAACGGCGAAAAAATGCGGCGCTACTGCAATCGGTCATGCGCGATCATCCTACAGTGCTGATCCAAAAGGAGATTGGCAATAGCAGCTGGTTCGGTTTCAGCCTCGTTATCCGGCCTGGTGTGAACCTCACGCGCGAAGCACTGGTCGCCAAACTCAATGGCCTTGGGTTCGAAGTACGACCTATCGTTGCCGGCAATTTTGCCAAGAATGAAGTCGTCAAATATTTCGACTCGGAAGTCTCCGGTGAGCTGAAGAACGCCGAGCATATCGACAGTAACGGCTTGTTTGTTGGCAACCATCACTACTCGATTGCCGACGCAGTCACAACGCTCAAAAACCTCTAACGCATGAGAACACCAATGTCATTGGTTTCCAAAATCAAAACCCGCCTGGGGCTGATGTACCGCCGCCACATCAAACGGGAGCCATTCTTGATTGAAGTTGAACGTTGGTTCAGCGACCGGGGGGATGAGACCTTGCGCCTGAACTACCCACTGAATGCGCAAAGTATCGTTTTCGATATTGGAGGATACCTGGGCGATTTCGCCGCCGAAATCCACAAACGCTACGGCTGCACCGTCTATATTTTTGAGCCCGTTGCGGAGTTTCATCAGCAGTGCGTAGCACGCTTTCTGGGTAATCCAAAAATCGTCTGTTTGAACTATGGACTGTCTTCCAGCGACGGATTCTTCAATATTGGCCTGGCCGACAACGCATCAAGCTTCGATTCACCGCATGCGACCGGCGCCGTTCAGCGGGTGGAAGTCAGGTCGGTGGTCAATTGCATCAAAGAACTGGAAATTGCGCAAATCGATTTGATGAAGATCAATATCGAGGGCGGCGAGTTTGATGTGATTCCTGCGTTGATCACCTCTGGAGACATTAGTCGGATTCGCCACCTGCAAGTCCAGTTCCACAATTTCATAGACAAAGCCGTATCC
>NZ_JBFUCA010000170.1:0-7957 GCF_056405475.1 Polaromonas sp. P1_G4 | reverse complement strand
GCCGTTTATCTTCAGCGGTTGATCGACGCGGGCGACACCCGTTGGTCCATCGTGGGCGCCAACATCCGGCCCGACATGGCCGAGGTCGTCGCGGCCTTGCAGGCACAGGGCGGGCGTTACACGCTGGAAACCGTATCGCCGGCCGGCGAATACCGCTATGAACAGATTGAGGCCATCCGCGAAGTGCTTCCCTGGGAAGACTCGCTGGCTGCGGTGATCTCTCGCGGCGCGGCGCCGTCCACGCGCATCGTTTCATTCACCGTGACCGAGGCAGGCTACTACCTCGACACGAAAGGCAAGCTGGACTTGTCTTTCAATGATCTCGCGGCAGACCTTGAGCGCGCACGCCGCGGCGAGGCGGGCGGGGAGGGCGTGACCATCTACGGCGCCGTCTGCGCGATCCTGCGTGCGCGCAAGGCGGCGCAGGCCGGCCCCGTGACCCTGCTCAACTGCGACAACCTGCGCCACAACGGCGACCGCTTTCGTGACGGGCTGCGCGAATTCATTGAACTCACAGGCGACACCGGGCTGCTTTCGTGGGTCGCGGGGAACACCCGCTGCCCCAACACGATGGTCGACCGTATCACGCCGCGTCCGCCACCCGAGCTGCGCGCTCGCGTCAAGGCCGCCACGGGGCGGGATGATGCGGCTGCGATCACTGGCGAGAGTTTCATTCAATGGGTGATCGAAGACAACTTCGCGGCCGGGCGCCCCGACTGGGGCCGTGTGGGCGTGGAACTGGTCGAGTCGGTGCAGCCCTACGAGGAGGCCAAGATCCGCATCCTCAATGCCACGCACAGCTGTATTGCATGGGCCAGCACATTGGTCGGGCTGGATTTCATCCACGAAGGAACACACCACGCGGCAATCCGGAAGATGGCCTACGACTATGTGACCGACGACGTGATTCCCTGCCTGAGTTCTCCCGACTCTCCCGGGCCGATCGACCTCACAGCGTACCGCGATGTGGTGCTCGAGCGCTTTGGAAATCCTGCGATCCGCGACACCAACCAACGCGTGGCGGCGGACGGTTTCTCAAAGATTCCAGGGTTTATCGCGCCCACGGTACGGGAGCGGCTCGCCGCGGGACAGCCAATCGACAGCGTCGCAATGCTGCCTGCGCTGTTCCTTGTTTTCCTGCGGCGCTGGCACCGGGGAGCGCTGCCCTATGCCTACCAGGACCAGGGTATGGACGAGGCCGTGGCCCGCGCGATCTGTGACGCTGTCGATCCTGTGCGCGCGCTGTGCTCCGACGCGGGGCTATGGGGCAGTGCCGCAGGCGATACACGGCTGACGGATGCCGTGCGCGGCGCGATCGGGAGGGTAGCCGGCTTTGTCAATTCAGGGGTAAAAAGAACATGAGCGAACGTCTGAAGGACCGTCATGTGCTTCTGACGGGTGCCGGTGGCGGCATCGGTCTGGCGGTGGCTGAAGCCTGCATCGCCGAGGGCGCGCACTGCAGCGTGGTCGACCGGGCCGTGGCGACGCCTGAAGTCGTGCAGGCACTGCAAAAACGCCATCCCGGCCGCCTGGTCTACATCGCGGCGGACGTGACGGACGCCCGGGCGATTGCGCACCTGCTGGCGCAGGCACAGGCCGCTTTTGGCCCCATTCATACTCTGTTCAACAACGCGGCCGTGTTCGATCTCGCGCCCCTGCTTGACAGTGATGAGGCTTCTTTCGACAGGCTTTTTGCCGTCAATGTGAAAGGCATGTTCTTTGTCATGCAGGCCGTGCTTCGCCACATGGTCGAAGCCGGCACGCAGGGCGCGTCAGTCATCAACATGGCCTCGCAGGCCGGGCGGCGCGGCGAAGCGCTGGTGTCGCACTACTGCGCCACCAAGGCCGCGGTCATCAGCTACACCCAGAGTGCCGCATTGGCCATGGCGCCGCATGGCATTCGCGTCAACGGCATCGCACCCGGTGTGGTCGATACACCGATGTGGGACCACGTCGACAGCCTTTTCGCCAGGGCAGAAGGGTTGCCCCCGGGAGAAAAGAAGCGGCGCGTGGGCCTCGAAGTGCCGCTCGGCCGCATGGGTGTACCGGCCGACATCGCGGGAGCGGCCGTATTTCTGGCCAGCGATGAGGCGCGTTACATCACGGCGCAGACCCTGAATGTCGATGGCGGCAACGTCATGAGCTGATTTTTAGGAGTGGAGCGCGATGAATGAAGACTTCCATCTGTACCTCGACAGTGCCGACCTGGCTGAGCTGCAGGCGTGCCTGCCGCATCCGGTGGTGCACGGCGTGACCACCAACCCCACGCTGCTGCGGCGAGCGGGTGTCGGGCGCGCCGCGGTGCCCGGCCTCCTGGCGCGCTGTATCGAACTGGGTGCGCGGCAGGTGCAGGCGCAGGTGTATTCCAGCGAAGTCGATGGCATGCTTGAAGACGCGCAGGATCTTTTGCCGCACTTCGAGCGGGGTCAGCTGGTCGTGAAAATCCCCGCCACGCGCCAGGGCTTCGATGCCGGCGCCCGGCTTGTCGCGCAAGGTGTGCCGGTCACGTGGACGGCTGTCTACGCGCCTGAGCAGGCGCACTTTGCCGCCCAACTGGGCGCGGCTTATGCGGCACCCTACCTGGGACGGCTTGAGGACGCTGGTGTGGACGGGCTGGCGCTGATCGCGCAAATGCAGGCGCTGGTAGCGCAGCGGCCTTCGTCCGGCACCCGACTTCTGGTGGCGAGCATCCGCTCCCGCGAGGCCTGTCTTTCCTTGCTCCGATTAGGTGTGGGCGCCATCACAATTGCGCCGCGCCTCTTTGCAGAATTGCTCGATCATCCCGCCACGCTGGCTGCCGAGCGCGGGTTCCTGGCCGACGCCCGCGCCTTGCCCTGACAGAGGACAATCCGGAAACCATGCGCATTGCACTCACGGGCGAAGCCCTGATCGATTTCACCGCCGACGAGGCGGGCACGCTGGCGTTCCTGGGCCACGAGGGCGGCTCGCCGCTCAACACGGCTGTCGCCTGCGCGCGCCTCGGACAGCCCACTGGCTTCCTCACGCAGCTGTCGACCGACCTGTTCGGCGAACGCTTGATGCGTTTTCTCGAACGCAACGGCGTGGACACCCGTTTCATCCTGCGCAGCCATGCGCCGTCGACCCTGGCCTTCGTTGAGCGCACACCGCAGTCCAACCGTTATGCCTTCTACACGCACGGCAGCGCCGATGCGACCTGGGCACCCGAGCCGCTGCCGCAGTTGCCGGCTGAATGCCGCTTTCTTCATTTCGGTTCGATCGCGCTCCTGCAGGAACCTGCGGCCACGCGCATCACCGGGCTGATGACTGCCAACGCCGGGCGCCGTGTGATCGTGTTCGATCCCAACGTGCGGCCCAGCCTGATTTCCGATATGGCAGCCTACCGCGCGCGCGTCATGAGCTGGTTTGCGATGGCCGATCTGGTCAAGCTCAGCGACGAAGATGCCGGACTGCTGGCGCCCGGCAGGCCTGTCGATGCGTTGGCAGCGGGTTGCCTGCACGCCGGTGCGCGAGCGGTCATCGTCACGCGCGGCGCCGGCGGTGCCACGCTCTGGCGCACGGGGCACGAGCCGTTGACTGTGGCGGCACCGAGTGTGAAGGTGGTCGACACCATCGGCGCGGGTGACACTTTTACGGCCGGGCTTTCAGTCTCGCTGCTTGCGCATGGCGTCGAACACCCGGCCCAGCTTGGCGAGCTGAGCGGCGACGCCTGGCGCGCAGTGATGCGCTTCGCCGCCACGGCCGCCGCACTGAACTGCACCCGTGAAGGCGCTGATCCGCCTACGCTGGAGGCCGTTCACGCTGCGCTCGTGCGGGAGGACAATGAGACGGTTGCTTCACGGTCCTGACCCAGACTGCCATGACAACGTCCACATCCAAACGCTCGATCCCCCGTCAGCGCCAACCCGAACTGGAGCGCGATATTGCGCGCTCCCCATCACTGGGTTACGAGGCACCTGAAACCGGTCTGGTGCGCTGTCTTGCACACGGCTTCCCGAGCCCGCTGGTACGCTGGCATTTTCATGAAGAGTATGAACTGCACCTGATCACCGAGACCTCGGGCAAGGCGTTTGTCGGCGACTGGATCGGACCGTTCCAGCCCGGTCATCTGGTGTTGTGCGGCCCGCGCCTGCCGCACAACTGGATTTCGCTTGACGTGCCCGAAGGCGGTGCCGCGGGACGCGACCGGGTGATCCAGTTCCATCACGAGCCCATCGAGCGCGCGGCAACCGGAATTCCTGAATTGCGCGAAGTGATGCAGCTGCTCGAACGGGCACGCCATGGCATCGAGTTCTTCGGCATGTCGCAGCAGGCGCAGACGCACTGGGACAACATCAAGGCCGCGCGTGGAGTGCGCCGTCTCGGCCACTTTTTTGAATTCATGGCCGACCTGGCGCAATGGACGGACTACCGGCTGCTGTCGAGCGTACAGATGCAGGGCACACAGGGCGCTGATGGCGACGCGCAGGTTGACCAGATCAACGGCATCGTCAACCGCATTACCGCCAACATGGCGGAGCCGATTTCGATGTCAGTCGTGGCGGCCGAGCTCGGCATGAGCGAGAGCCGCTTCAGCCGCTTCTTCCAGCGCTCCACCGGCAACAGCTTTACCGACTTCGTCAACCGTGTGCGCATCAACAGCGCGTGCCACCTGCTGATGCAGACCGACCACAACGTCACCGACATCTGCTATCAGGTCGGTTTCAACAATGTCGCAAACTTCAACCGGCGTTTCCTGGAGATCAAGGGCATGACGCCTACCGAGTTCAGGCGGCAGACAGACGACCGTTTTGGCCGATTATCCTGATGGTCCTGTAGCGTGAAATTAAAACTTGTACCCCAGTTGCAAGGTGAAGCAATCAGGGTCAAGGCCCACATCGATGGTCTGGTTGGTACTGAGCGTGCCGCGGGTTTTCAGGAAAGTCTTGGTATAGCTGGCTTCTACAAACCATTTTTTGTCGAGGTTGAAAATACCGCCCAGTTGCAACGCGGGGGCAAATTTCGACTTGAAGGATACGCTTGTGGCGGGGCCGCCTGGGTTGGTCAACGCGGTCAGCAGGGCTGTGCCGCGTTCCTTGTAGAACTTCACGTAGGAGAGGCCCGCACCCAGATAAGGACGAAACCGGGCGTCGGCATCAAGAAACCGGTATTGCGCGATCAGCGTGATGGGCAAGGCCCGGGTGTCGGCCACTGTGCCAACGCCAGCGAGCACACCTGCGCCGCTGACGTCATGCCTGAAGCCCAAACCGAGCGGCAGGTGCAGGCTGATGTGGTCGGTGACCATGTAGTTTACGGCGGCCGTTAACCTGGAACTGTTGCTGACGTCGACTTTCGCGCCCTGAATTACGCCAGTTCCGGACGGCGCCGAAAGGCTGCCGCTGTTCACGGAAGGCGCAATCCGCGTGACGCCGGCCGACATGGACCATGTGCCCGCCTGTTGTGCAAAGCCGTATACGGAAGAAACCGCCAGGGCGGCCGCTATGAAGAGTTTCTGGGAGGGATTCATGGGCAAGTGCGAATGCGGGATGTGTTCGGGTTGCTATGGCGTCATTGTTTGTGCCGGCGGTATTCGCGCCATCGCACGGGGCGAGGGAAGTCATCCGGTGGATCATGAGAAATCATGGTAGCGGCAGGCGCCAACGTGCAGCATCTTCCTCCCCGTTTTTGTGAAGAGACTGTGGCGCCGCAGACGAAAGGCCATGCTGTGTGAAAACGTTTTTCGTACAAAGTGGACGAGCAATAAAAAAAGGGCCGCGAAAGCGGCCCTTTTTGATGGAGCGAAAAGCTCAGGCAGGCATTACATGCCCATGTCGCCCATGCCGCCCATTCCACCCATGCCGCCTGGCATGCCGCCGCCGGCGCCGGACTCTTCTTTCGGAGCTTCGGCAATCATGGCTTCGGTCGTCAGCATCAGGGATGCGACGGAGGCTGCATTCTGCAGTGCGGTGCGGGTGACCTTCGTGGGATCCAGGATACCCATTTCGATCATGTCGCCGTAGGTGTCGTTGGCTGCATTGAAGCCGTAGTTACCCTTGCCGGCCAGAACCGCGTTGACCACCACAGAGGCTTCGCCGCCTGCGTTGTAAACGATTTCGCGCAGGGGGGCTTCGATGGCGCGCAGCACCAGCTTGATACCAGCATCCTGGTCAGGATTGTCGCCGGCGATCTTGCCAGCAGCTTGCTTGGCGCGCAGCAGGGCGACGCCACCGCCGGCCACAATGCCTTCTTCCACGGCAGCGCGGGTAGCGTGCAGCGCGTCTTCCACGCGGGCCTTCTTTTCCTTCATTTCGACTTCGGTGGCAGCGCCAACCTTGATCACGGCAACACCGCCGGCCAGCTTGGCCACGCGCTCTTGCAGTTTTTCACGGTCGTAGTCGCTGGTCGCTTCTTCGATCTGGACGCGCACTTGCTTGACGCGTGCTTCGATGTCGGCAGCGGCGCCGGAGCCGTCGATGATGATGGTGTTTTCTTTGCCCACTTCGATGCGCTTGGCCTGACCGAGGYCAGCCAGCGTCACTTTTTCGAGCGACATGCCGACTTCTTCAGCGATGACCTTGCCGCCGGTCAGGCAGGCGATGTCTTCCAGCATGGCTTTGCGGCGGTCGCCGAAGCCAGGGGCCTTCACAGCCACAACCTTCAGGATGCCGCGCAGGGTGTTCACCACCAGAGTTGCCAGGGCTTCGCCCTCGACTTCTTCGGCAATGATCAGCAGCGGACGGCCGGCCTTGGCGACTTGCTCCAGGGTGGGCAGCAGGTCACGGATGTTGCTGATCTTCTTGTCGTAGAGCAGAACAAACGGGTTGTCCAGCAGTGCGGACTGCTTTTCAGGGTTGTTGATGAAGTAAGGGGAGAGGTAGCCGCGGTCGAACTGCATGCCTTCGACGACGTCGAGTTCATTTTGCAGGGACTTGCCGTCTTCTACGGTGATCACGCCTTCTTTACCAACCTTGTCCATTGCGTCGGCAATGATCTTGCCGATGGATTCGTCGGAGTTGGCGGAGATGGAGCCGACCTGGGCGATTTCTTTCGAAGTCGTGGTGGGCTTGGAAGCCTTCTTGAGCTCTTCGGTCAGGGCCAGCACGGCCTTGTCGATACCGCGCTTGAGGTCCATCGGGTTCATGCCGGCGGCCACGTATTTCATGCCTTCGCGGACGATGGCTTGGGCCAGAACGGTAGCGGTGGTGGTGCCGTCGCCGGCGTTGTCGGAGGTCTTGGAAGCGACTTCCTTGACCATCTGCGCGCCCATGTTCTGCAGCTTGTCCTTCAGTTCGATTTCCTTGGCGACGGACACACCGTCCTTGGTCACCGTGGGGGCGCCGAACGAGCGCTCCAGAACCACGTTACGGCCTTTAGGGCCCAGGGTTACCTTGACGGCGTTGGCCAGGATGTTCACACCCTCGACCATGCGTGCGCGGGCTTCGCCGCCGAAAATTACGTCTTTTGCTGCCATGATGCAGATTCCTTAAAGTTTATGGATGAAATCGCCTGCTAGCCCAAGTAAGACGTGCGCCAGCAGCTATCAAATAAATAGCAGAAGAGAGGTTACTTCTCGACCACTGCAAACAGGTCTTCTTCTTTCATGACGAGCAGTTCGTCGCCGTCGACCTTGACGGTCTGGCCGCTGTATTTGCCGAACAGCACGCGGTCGCCAACTTTCACGCCCACTGGGCTCAGTTCGCCCTTGTCGTTCTTCTTGCCTGGGCCAACGGCCAGCACTTCGCCCTGATCAGGCTTTTCAGCGGCGCTGTCAGGAATGACGATGCCGGAAGCGGTTTTGGTTTCGTTTTCCACGCGTTTGACGATCACGCGGTCGTGCAAAGGACGAAGTTTCATGAGAGCTCCTTGTTTGAGAACAATGGTTTTGGGAATCAAAAAGCACCCGCGTAAAAGTGAGTGCCTGTTAACTTGGTGGATTGACTGGGCTTTGTTAGCACTCAATACCATCGAGTGCTAATCATAGAGGCAATCAGGCCTGTTT
>NZ_JBFUCA010000169.1:0-7979 GCF_056405475.1 Polaromonas sp. P1_G4 | reverse complement strand
GGGCAAGCATGCGTTAGCCTTGCAAAGTTACGAGCAGGTGATCGCATTGCAGCCCCAGCATGCGGACGCGCTGTCGAATGCCGGTGCGGCCTGCGACCGGTTGGGTCGGCTTGATCAGGCCATGGCTTTTCATGAACGCGCCGTTAGCCTGCAGCCGCAAAATACGCACGTTCTGTACAACATGGGCTGCACCCTGCTGAATCTGGGTCGCTGTGCTGAAGTGGTGACGGTTGCTGATCGCGGTCTCGCGGCGGAGGGCGACCATGCCAATCTCCACTGGAACAAGGCCGTTGCCCATTTGCTGCTTGGCGACCTGCGCCAAGGCTGGCCTGAATACGAATGGCGGTGGTTTGCCAGCGCGCTTGGTCCGCGTCCGCCTAGGCCCAATTTCGGCAAGCCTATTTGGACCGGCGAGTCGCTTATTGGTAAAAGCATTTTCCTGTATGGTGAACAAGGCTTGGGCGACACCATACAGTTGCTGCGCTACATCCCKTTGATTGCCACCAGAGGCGCGAAAGTATTTTTATCGGTCCCGGCTTCGATAGAGCCGCTCTGCGCGGACTTCAAGGATGACTGCATTCTTGTGGGCCGCGGGCAATTGCCTGGGGATTTTGACTTTCACTGCCCATTGTTCAGCCTACCGTTCGCGTTTGAAACCGACCTGACCAGCATTCCGGCGGCCATTCCCTACTTGCGAAGCATTCCTGCCCTGAAGACAGGATGGGAAGGAGAGTTGCGAAAGCTCAGCACAGAGCGCGGCCCAAGGCTGGGCTTGGTCTGGTCAGGTAGCGCGACACATCAGAATGATGCGAACAGGTCGATGCCGCTGGCGACGCTGCTGGACGCTTTGCCGCAGTCCTGCCAGCTGGTGTGCCTGCAAAAAGAGGTGCGTGAGGCTGACCAAGAGCTGGTCGAGTCGGCCGGCATCTTCTTTGCAGGTGACGCGCTGAAAACCTTTGAAGACACAGTTGCTCTGGCTGATTGCGTGGACCTTGTCATCAGCGTCGACACCAGCGTCGCCCATCTGGTTGGCGCGATGGGAAAACCGCTGTGGCTCATGCTGCCTTATCGGCCAGATTGGCGCTGGATGCTTGAACGGGACGACAGCCCCTGGTACCCCACGGCGCGCCTATTCCGCCAAGGCGAGAGCCGTTGTTGGGAAGAAGTAGTAAAGAAAGTCGGCAGTGAATTGCCAAAGGCGCTTGAACACATCAAAATGGAAGGCTGAGCTTCAACTTTGGGAGGCAAGGAGTTTGGTTGTCTGGTCCGGACGATTAGAGACCCAGCATCAGCTTCAGGTTTTGGACTGCAGCGCCGGATGCGCCCTTGCCCAGGTTGTCCAGCCGCGCCACCAGCACCGCATGGCGGTACTCTTCATTGGCAAACACGCGCAACTCCATCTTGTTGGTGTCGTTCAGCGCCAGCGCATCCAGCTTGCCTGACTCGGGCGCGGCCTCCGCGGTTACCCATTCGCTGCCGGCATAGTGTTTGGCCAGTACGTCCTGCAACTGCGCCCCGGTTGGTTTGCCGGGCAGCAAGTCAAGGTGCAGCGGCAATTGCACCAGCATGCCCTGCTTGAAGTTGCCTACCGACGGAATGAACACCGGCCGGCGTGTGAGCCCTGTGTATTTCATGATTTCGGGCAGGTGTTTGTGTTTCAGGCCCAGGCCGTAAAGTTCAAACAGGGGAGCGGTGCCGGCTTCGTAGTCTTCAATCATCTGCCGGCCGCCGCCGGAGTAACCGCTCACAGCGGGAAGGCTCAGCGGGAAGTCGGCCGGGATCATGCCGGCGTCAACCAGCGGACGGATCAGCGCGATCGCACCGGTGGCGTAGCAGCCGGGGTTGCCCACGCGGTCGGCAGCGGCTACGGCGGCGCGCTGGGTCTGGGTCAGTTCGGGAAAGCCGTAAACCCAGCCGGACACGGTGCGGTGAGCCGTGGAGGCGTCAATGATTTTGGGCTTTTTGCCGGTCAAGCTGTCAATCATGGCGACCGATTCGCGTGCCGCGTCGTCGTGCAGGCACAGGATCACCATATCCACCTGCGCCATCAGGGCGCGCTTGGCGGCCGCGTCCTTGCGCAGCTCGGGCGCGATGCTGACGAGTTCGATCTGCGGCATGGCTTGCAGCCGCTCGCGGATTTGCAGGCCCGTGGTGCCGGCTTCGCCGTCAATAAATACTTTAGGCATGGGCTTCCAGGTACAAAACAAAGTGGGCGGCTGGCCGCCCCAGAGGTCAATTTCGGCCCTTTTCGGGGTGTAAGGCGGGCACAAGAGTTGTGCGTCGCACCATGATACAGTTCTGCGTTGCTGCCTGCAGTGACCGCCGACGTGGTTTTTTGGGCCGGTGTGGCCTGTTTCCGACACCCCATTCCTCTGCCCAAATCCCTGTTGCACCCCCCTCTTTTACTGAATTCTGAAGGTCTTTCATGAAAATTCACGAGTACCAGGGCAAGGAAATCTTGCGCAATTTTGGTGTGCCAGTGCCGCGCGGCATCCCGGCCTTCACGGTGCAGGAGGCGGTGGAAGCCGCCCAGAAGCTAGGTGGCCCGGTGTGGGTGGTCAAGGCCCAGATCCACGCGGGCGGCCGCGGCAAGGGCGGCGGCGTGAAGGTTGCCAAAACCATCGACGACGTCAAGCGCATTGCCGGCGAAATCCTCGRCATGCAGCTGAAAACGCACCAGACCGGCCCAGAAGGCCAGAAAGTCCGCCGCCTCTATATTGAAGACGGCGCCGACATCCAAAAGGAATACTACGTTTCGGCCGTGACCGACCGTGAGTCGCAAAAGGTGGCCTTCATCGCCTCCAGCGAAGGCGGCATGGACATCGAAGAGGTGGCTCATTCCAACCCTGAAAAAATCATCAAGGTGTTTGTCGATCCGCTGGTCGGCATGACGGACGCCCAGGCGAAGCAAATCGCCGCCGGCATCGGCATGCCTGCCGACTCCGTGGCGCAGACCGTCGACATCCTGAAAAAGCTCTACAAGTGCTATATGGAGACCGACGCGTCGCTGGTTGAAATCAACCCCCTGAACCGCAACAGCAAGGGTGAAGTCATGGCCCTGGATGCGAAGTTCAACTTCGATGCCAACGCGCTGTTCCGCCATCCCGAAATCGTGGCCTATCGCGACCTGGACGAAGAAGACCCGGCCGAAGTCGAAGCCAGCAAGTTCGACCTCGCTTACATCAGCCTGGACGGCAACATCGGCTGCCTGGTCAACGGCGCAGGCCTGGCCATGGCGACCATGGACACCATTAAACTTTTCGGTGGCGAGCCAGCCAACTTCCTGGATGTGGGCGGCGGCGCAACAGCTGAAAAAGTCACCGAAGCCTTCAAGATCATGCTGAAGAACCCTGATGTCAAAGGCATCCTGGTCAACATCTTCGGCGGCATCATGAAGTGCGACACCATCGCCGACGGCGTGATCACCGCCTGCAAGGCCGTGAACCTTTCGGTTCCACTGGTCGTGCGCATGAAGGGCACCAACGAAGACCTGGGCAAGAAGATGCTGGCCGATTCTGGCCTTCCCATCATCGCCGCAGACACCATGGCCGAAGCCGCGACCAAAATCGTCGCCGCTGTCAAATAAAAGCCCGGAGCCAAGAACATGTCCATCTACATCAACAAAAACACCAAAGTCATCACCCAGGGCATCACCGGCAAAACCGGTCAATTCCACACCCGCATGTGCCGCGACTACGCGAACGGCAAAGAAGCTTTTGTGGCCGGTGTGAATCCCAAGAAAGCCGGCGAAGACTTCGAAGGCATCCCGATTTTTGCCAACGTGACCGAAGCCGCCAAGGCGACCGGCGCAACCGTGTCGGTCATCTATGTGCCCCCTGCAGGCGCTGCCGCCGCCATCTGGGAGGCTGTTGAAGCCAACCTGGACCTGGCGATCTGCATCACCGAAGGCATTCCGGTCAAGGACATGCTGGAAGTGCGCAACCGCATGAAAGCCAAGGAAGCTGCCGGCGGCAAGAAAACCCTGCTGCTGGGCCCCAATTGCCCCGGTCTGATCACGCCTGAAGAAATCAAGATCGGCATCATGCCAGGACATATCCACCGCAAGGGCCGTATCGGCGTAGTCAGCCGCTCCGGCACGCTGACCTATGAAGCTGTGGCGCAATTGACCGAAATCGGCCTGGGCCAATCGAGTGCAGTCGGTATCGGCGGCGACCCGATCAATGGCCTCAAGCACATTGACGTGATGAAAGCCTTCAATGACGATCCGGACACTGACGCCGTCATCATGATCGGCGAAATCGGCGGTCCMGATGAGGCCGAAGCCGCCCAGTGGTGCAAGGCCAACATGAAAAAACCGATCGTTGGCTTCATTGCTGGTGTGACTGCCCCTGCCGGCAAGCGGATGGGCCATGCGGGCGCGCTGATCTCCGGCGGCGCCGACACGGCCGATGCCAAACTTGCCATCATGGAAGCCTGCGGTTTCACCGTGACGCGCAATCCTTCGGAAATGGCCAAACTGCTCAAAGCGCTGCTGTAAGGCGCCACCACAAAAAAGTGATTTGAAAACTTGACCACGGTCAAGCAGGTAAGCAGTAATACCAATCGGGATTGGCCTATTGCGGCTTAGACTCTCCAAAACAAAAAAGCGCTTCCCAGCGCTTTTTTAATTCATAACAGGAGCTGCCATGTTTTTCGGACTGGACCTCGCGTCCCCCCTCTTCTGGAGCGCTTTCGGCTCCATCCTTCTTGCCAACATCGTGCTGTCTGGGGATAACGCCGTGGTAATTGCCATGGCTGCGCGCACACTCAAACCCGAGCAGCGCGGCAAGGCGATCTTCTGGGGCAGCGCCGCCGCGATCGTGATGCGTATCGTGCTGACCATTGTGGCCATTCAGCTGTTGAGCTTGCCATACCTGAAGATGATCGGTGCCGTACTGCTGGTCTACATTGGCGTGGACCTGCTCAAAGGCGAAGAAGATGAAGACGGCGAAGGCCACGAAATCAACGGCATGATGGCTGCGATTCGCACTATCCTGATTGCCGATCTGGTAATGAGCCTGGACAACGTTCTGGCAGTCGCAGCAGCCGCCAAGGGCAACCTCCCGTTGCTGGTACTGGGTCTTCTGGTGAGCATCCCGCTGATTATTTTCGGCGCCACCTTGTTGACCAAGGTCATGGAGCGCTTCCCCATCATCATTACCATCGGTGCAGCTCTTTTGGGCTTCCTGGCGGGTGAGATGTTGCTGACGGATCCTGCGGTAGTGAGCTATTTTGGTGCCGTTAGCGACCATACGGTGACTGCCGGTGGGATTGTGGGTGCCGTGCTCGTGGTGGCACTGKGCACCTACCYGACCAAACGGCAGCAGACAAAGGCGCCTTCCGCCTGAACCGGCGTACGGCCCGGCCGCCGCAGCCCCTTTGGCGGTTAGGGTCGTTTCTTAGCGTTCGCCACCTGCTGCGGACCGGATGCGCGCCGCGMATACCAGAAAACCACTTATTTGCAACAGTCGGCACGCTTGCGGTGCAGAAGTCGCTTGTCCAGCCGCACCCCGTCTGTTAATGTCCATTGTCAGGAGACTTGTAACCTGCCGAAACAGTCGGCGGGTGATATCCGGCGCACGAAATTTGCTGCCGGAGGACCGATAGTACAAAGCAATTACAAAAATGGCTGGGGCTATGCATAGCGAATCAGGACAAGGGACGGGAAGTGGCCAAAACATCTAGGAAATTGAGTCAGTTCTGGCGGGCCGACTGGTTTGTGGGCGTTCTGGTGGTGCTGGCCGTCCTTTTTTTGCATGGCCTGACCGATTTTTTCGGCACACTTGAGCGCCGTTACTATGACTATGCGAGCACCAGCAGCAATCGTCAGCCCTCAGACCGTATAGCGGTTATTGCGATTGACGACCAAAGCATCGCGAATATAGGCCGTTGGCCCTGGCCCCGGGACGTCCATGCGAAGCTGATAGACCAGTTGACAGCCGCCAAGACCAAGACAGTCGTCCACACGGCTTTTTTCTTTGAGCCTCAAACCGACCGAGGTCTCGCTTTTATCCGCAAGATGAAAGAGGTCCTCGGCGATCCTGCTGTCGCGCAAACTGGTATTGGCGAGCAATTGAGCAAGGTGATTGCGGATGCCGAGGTGGCGCTGGATAGCGATGCCAAGCTGGCTGCCAGTATGGTCAATGCCGGCAATGTGCTTGTGCCCTCGGTGTTTACTCTTGGCGAGCCGCAGGGCAGGCCAGACAATCCGCTGCCGGCCTACGCGCTCAAAAGCGCGATTGACGAGAGCAACGGCTTTTCCATTGCGGCAATACGCGGCACCCAGCCGATTGAAGCCATAGGCAATGCCGCCGCCGGTATAGGCCACCTGAACCAGATACAGGATCCCGTTGATGGGGCAGTTCGCCAGGAGCCGCTGCTTGTCAATTATTACGGCAAGGGTGTGCCCTCTATGGCGCTGCTGGCTGCCGCAAAAAGCCTCAACCTCAACACCTCTGATATCRAGCTCAACGTGGGGGAGTCGGTGYAAATCGGCAAGCTCCGAGTGCGCACCGACGAGTCGGCCCTGATGTTGCCGCAGTTTTATAAAGGCAGCGGCGGCAAGCCTGCTTTTGCAGTTGACTCCTTCTATGACGTGCTGACTGGCAAAATCCCTGCCACCAAATATGCGGACAAGATTGTGGTGATCGGCGCCACGGCGCAGGGCGTGGGTAGCCTCTTCACGACGCCGGCCGGTCCGGGGCTGTCACCGGCAGAGACCATTGCGCACATCACTTCCAGCATCCTGAGTGAACACTTCATTGTCCAGCCGACTTGGGGTGTCTGGGCTACGTTGGCTGTTCTGCTCGTGGTTGCGGCTTACCTTATCGCCGGGTTGCCTCGCCTCTCCGCTGGTAAGGCTGCGGTCATCACGTTGGCACTGTTCCTGGTGTTGCTGGTGGTTGAGTTCGGCTTGCTGTCGGCGGCCGCGACCTGGCTCAAGTTTGTCTTTCCCGCAGCCCTGCTGGTGATCGGCCACCTGGCGTTGACGACCAAGCGCTTCCTCATGACCGAGGCTGGC
Organism: Polaromonas sp. P1_G4; assembly: GCF_056405475.1. Taxonomy (NCBI): domain Bacteria; kingdom Pseudomonadati; phylum Pseudomonadota; class Betaproteobacteria; order Burkholderiales; family Comamonadaceae; genus Polaromonas; species Polaromonas sp. P1_G4. Next base: position 958 of record NZ_JBFUCA010000169.1, on the reverse strand, counting down.
AAGCTCAAGTCCGACGAGGAATCGGCCGAGACCAATCGCATGATGGGTCTGGCGCTGCAAGGTCAAGGCCAGCTCGACATGGCGTTTGATCGTTTTCGCCGCGTACCTTTCACTGACGCACTGATGGACAACATGAACAACCTAGCGCTGGATTTCGAGCGCAAGCGCCAGTTCAACAAAGCTCAAGCCGTGTACGAGTACATGGCCACCTACAACAAGAACCACAAAGACCTGCAGTCCAAGCTTAATCGGGCCAAAAACCTGTCGGAAACCGTCATTTTGGGCGGTGGCGGCGCGCACCCGGGCGGGACCATGCTCCTTGACGGTGGGGGTGTTGAAAAGCCCATGTTGGGTYGCTATCAAGTCGAAAAGGAATTGGGCAAGGGCGCCATGGGCGTGGTGTACCTCGGCAAGGACCCAAAGATTGGCCGTGTCGTCGCCATCAAGACTATGGCTTTGAGTCAGGAGTTCGAGGGCGAGGAGCTTGACGATGCGCGGGAGCGCTTCTTCAGGGAAGCCGAGACCGCTGGCCGGCTGCAGCACCAGAACATTGTCACGATTTTTGATGCGGGTGAAGAACACGACCTGGCATTCATTGCCATGGAGTTTCTGAAGGGCAAGGATCTGGCAGATGTCACCAAGGACGGCCATTTGTTGCCGGTCCCGAAGGTCCTGTCCATCGTGGCACGGGTGGCTGAAGCCCTGGCTTACGCACACAAGCAGAATGTGGTGCACCGGGACATCAAACCGGCCAACATCATGTATGAAATCGAAAGCGATACGGTGAAGGTGACCGACTTCGGCATCGCTCGCATTACGGATTCAAGCAAAACAAAGACCGGTCTTGTATTGGGGACGCCCAGCTTCATGTCGCCGGAGCAGATTGCAGGTAAAAAAGTCGACGGGCGCTCGGACTTGTACTCGCTGGGTGTCATGCTGTTTCAGATGCTGGCTGGCG
>NZ_JBFUCA010000168.1:0-7980 GCF_056405475.1 Polaromonas sp. P1_G4 | reverse complement strand
GCTTGGCACACCCCTATCGTTCTCACTTCGCTACGCTTCGTGGAGTGCCGTTTCCCCTTGCAGGGGACGCCGCAAGGCATCCGGCAAAGCCGGTCTGCCTGCGGCCGCTCTGAAAGTCGGGGAGCTTGTGTACCCGAGACGGCCCGGATTATGGGTCTTTTAGGCCTCTAGCCCAGACGGGTCATGCGCGACCAGCTATTAAAAAAGTAGCACCCAGAATTCAACTGCCTGCGCTGCCTCCCTGATCGGCCGCCGACCCCTATTGTTACAAGTTGTTGCGGTGCAACAAAATCGGGATTAGTTGGATTTAGGGATGTCCGCCGACTTGCAAGCCGGGTACCTGGGCGCAAAATAGCGTTCCCAAAGGTAACCATTCCCGCCGCTTTGGACCCGCTTGAACGGGCCGAGCGCAAAGACGGGAAGTTTTTGTGTCCAGTAAAAAATCATCACTCGCGGCGCTCACCCTGGGCGCCATTGGTGTCGTCTACGGCGACATCGGAACCAGCGTCCTGTATGCCGTCAAGGAAGTTTTCGGTTCCGGGCATGTTCCCTTTACCCCCGACAACGTCTACGGCATCCTGTCCATCTTCTTCTGGACGCTGACCGTCATTGTCTCGATCAAGTATGTGGCGCTGGTGCTGCGCGCCGACAACAACGGTGAAGGCGGCCTGATCGCCATGCTGGCGCTGGCCTCCACAGCAGTAAAAGACAAGCCTCAGCTGCGCAAGACCTTGCTGATCGTCGGCATCTTCGGCACATCCCTGTTCTATGGCGACGGCGTCATCACCCCGGCCATCTCGGTCCTGTCGGCCGTCGAAGGCCTGGAAGTCGTCTCGCCTGCCTTCAAGCAGRGCGTGATCCCGATCACCCTGGTCATTTTGTTTGCCCTTTTTGCGGTGCAGAAGCACGGCACGGCGGGCATTGGCAAATTTTTCGGCCCCATCACGCTGATCTGGTTCGGCGTGCTGGCGTTGCTGGGCATTTCGCAGATCGTGACCCATCCCGAAATCCTGGTGGCAGTCAGCCCGCACTACGCGGTCATGTTCATGTGGGCCAACCCCGGTACCACCTTCATCATCCTGGGCGCTGTGGTGCTGTGCGTGACAGGCGCCGAGGCGCTGTACGCCGACCTTGGCCACTTCGGAAAAAAACCGATTCGCCTGGCGTGGTTTTCCGTGGTCATGCCTTCGCTGGTGCTCAATTACTTCGGTCAGGGCGCACTGCTCATAGGCAACCCTGCCGCAGTGAAGAACCCGTTTTTCCTGATGGCGCCCGAGTGGGCGCTGCTGCCGCTGGTAGGCCTGGCCACCATGGCTACCGTGATCGCCTCGCAGGCGCTGATCACCGGCGCCTTCAGCGTGACCAAGCAGGCCATCCAGATGGGCTATCTGCCGCGCCTCAATATCCAGCACACCAGCGTGCGCGACACCGGCCAGATCTACATGCCCTTCGTCAATTGGGGCCTCTTCATAACGATCGTGCTCGCGGTGGTGATGTTCCGCTCGTCCAGCAACCTGGCGGCCGCTTACGGCATCGCGGTATGCACCGACATGCTGATCACCACCATCCTGACTTTTTACGTGATTCGTTACGGCTGGCAGTATCCGCTGAGCCTGTGCATTGCGGCGACCGGTGTTTTCTTTGTCGTCGACTTCGCGTTCTTCGCCTCCAACCTCATGAAGCTGTTCGCCGGCGGCTGGTTCCCGCTGGTGATTGGGGGTGCGGTCTTCACGCTGATGATCACCTGGAAGGAAGGGCGGCACCTGCTCAATGAAAAGCTGCGGGCCGATGCGATCGATTTACCCAGCTTCCTGGACGCCGTCTTCGTCAGCCCGCCGGCCCGTGTCGAAGGCACGGCCGTATTCCTGACGGCCGAGCCCGGCAGCGTGCCCAACGCGCTGCTGCACAACCTCAAGCACAACAAGGTGTTGCATGAGCAGAATCTGTTCGTGACGGTGCGCAACCATGAGATCCCCTGGATCGGCATGAACAAGCGTCTCGAAATTGAATCACTGGGCCACGACTGCTGGCAGGTCAATGTGCACTACGGCTTCAAGAACGACCTGGATCTGCCCAAGGCCCTGCAGCAGATCAAGGGCAGGGGCTGCGAGCTGGAGTCGATGACGACCAGCTATTTCCTCTCGCGCGACACGGTGATCCCCACCATCGGCAGCGGCATGGCACCCTGGCGCGAGAAACTGTTTGCTCAGATGCACCACAACRCCAGCGGTGCGGCAGACTTCCTGAACCTGCCAAACAACTCGGTGGTGGAACTGGGCAGCAAGATCGAGATCTGAGGGTTTCTGGCCGTTCCCCCTTTTGCCCGAGGACTTGTTTTAAATATCTGGCACGCGTATTCCTGCTTGCGTGGGTTGAATTGTTGGTGCCAATCCATAGCTGCACGCGCCTGGCCGTATGGGCAAGCCGCATAAAGCAGGCTGGTGAAATTGTTAGAGCTTCATGCGCGGAGCTACGCGCCCTTGCCGCGCATGATGGCTGCGGCCACATCAGCCGGCGCCTCGGCATAGCGCTTGAACTCCATGGTGTAGGTCGCGCGGCCCTGCGTGAGTGAGCGCAAGGTGGTCGAGTAGCCGAACATTTCCGACAGCGGCACCTCGGCGCGCACCAGCTTGCCGCCGCCGCCCGCAATGTCTTCCATGCCTTGCACCATGCCGCGCCGCGATGAGAGGTCGCCCATCACATTGCCCATGAAGTCTTCGGGCATTTCAACCTCGACCGCCATCACGGGCTCCAGCAGCACCGGCTTGGCGCGGCGCATGGCTTCCTTGAAGGCGAGCGAGCCGGCCATGCGAAAGGCGTTTTCGTTCGAATCGACATCATGGTAGGAGCCGAACACCAGCGTGGCCTTGACGTCGACCACCGGGTAGCCCGCCAGCACGCCGGCCTTGAGCGTTTCCACAATGCCTTTGTTGACGGCCGGAATGTATTCGCGCGGAATCACGCCGCCCTTGATGGCGTCGACGAACTCATAGCCTTTGCCTGAAGGCTGCGGCTCCAGGTTGAGCACGGCGTGCCCGTACTGCCCGCGCCCGCCCGACTGCTTGATGAACTTGCCTTCAACATCGTTCACCGCCTGCCGGATCGTCTCCCGGTAGGCCACCTGTGGCTTGCCCACATTGGCTTCCACGCTGAACTCGCGCTTCATGCGGTCCACCAATATCTCCAGGTGCAGCTCGCCCATGCCCGAGATGATGGTCTGGCCAGACTCTTCGTCGGTGTGCACACGAAATGATGGGTCCTCCTGCGCGAGGCGGTTCAGCGCAATGCCCATCTTTTCCTGGTCGGCCTGGGTCTTGGGCTCCACGGCTTGTGAAATGACAGGCTCGGGGAATACCATTTTCTCCAGGATGATCACGTGGGCCGGGTCACACAGCGTGTCGCCGGTAGTGGCTTCTTTCAGGCCCACGGCGGCGGCGATGTCGCCTGCGCACACTTCCTTGACCTCGTTGCGCTCATTGGCGTGCATCTGCAGAATGCGGCCCAGGCGCTCGCGCTTGCCCTTGACAGGGTTGTAGACCGTGTCACCGGCTTTGATCACGCCCGAGTACACGCGAAAGAAAATCAGCTGTCCGACATAGGGGTCGGTCATGATCTTGAAAGCCAGTGCCGAGAAGGGCTCATCGTCTTTGGGGTGGCGCTCGGCCTCGCCGTCGTCCTCGGTGTGGCCCAGGATAGCGGGCACATCCGCCGGTGACGGCATATAGTCGATCACCGCATCCAGCATGGCTTGCACGCCCTTGTTCTTGAAGGCACTGCCGCAGAGCATGGGCACGATCTCGTTGGCCATGGTTCGCTGGCGCAGTCCCTGTTTTATTTCGTCCTCGCTCAGCGGCTCGCCCGCCAGGTATTTGTTGAGCAAATCGTCATTGGCTTCAGCGGCCGCCTCAATCATCTTGGTGCGCCACTCGTTGGCGGTCTCCACCAGGTCTGCCGGAATGTCGCCATACTCGAAATGCAGGCCCTGGCTGGTGTCGTCCCAGATGATGGCCTTCATCTTGACGAGGTCGACGACGCCCTGGAAGTGGTCCTCAGCGCCGACCGGAATCTGCACCGGCACAGCCACGCCTTTGAGACGTTCGCTGATCTGGCGCTGCACGCGGAAAAAGTCCGCGCCCACGCGGTCCATCTTGTTGACGAAAGCCAGGCGCGGCACCTTGTATTTGTTGGCCTGGCGCCAGACGGTTTCTGACTGCGGCTGCACGCCGCCCACGGCGTCATACACCATCACCGCGCCGTCGAGCACGCGCATGGAGCGCTCCACCTCGATGGTGAAGTCCACGTGGCCGGGCGTGTCGATGATGTTGATGCGGTGCTCGGGGTAGTTGCCGGCCATGCCTTTCCAGAAGGCGGTGGTCGCTGCCGAGGTGATGGTGATGCCGCGCTCCTGCTCCTGCTCCATCCAGTCCATGGTGGCCGTACCTTCATGGACTTCGCCGATCTTGTAGTTCACACCTGTGTAGAACAGGATGCGTTCGGTCGTGGTGGTCTTGCYGGCATCAATGTGCGCGCTGATACCGATATTGCGATAACGCTCGATAGGGGTGTGGCGGGGCATGGCGAACTCCTTTTTTGCCGGTCCGCGCTTGTTGGATTTGTTTGCACGGCCAGCTCGCCAGTTTGCGCCAAAGCGCCGGTCTTTGCTCGGTTTTCCCCGAGCACCCACGTCGGGTGTGGGTCCTGGTGTCAGGCCACTTGCAGCATTTCGGCCATGAAGGCAGGCAAAGGCCTGCCGTCCGACAACAGGTATTTCGCCATGGGGATCACCGCGCTCTGCACCGAAGGCCGCGCACTCATCCTGTCGCGCCATGCCAGCAGCAACGGTGTGGCCGGTGTGAGAGGCGCGCCCAGACGTTCGCCAAACAGCATCGCCACGTACAGGGCGATATCGGCAAATGAGAAGCTCTCCATCACGAACTCCCGCCCTTGCAGGAGATTTTCAAGCCGCGTGTAGAAGGCCCGCGCACTATCAATCGCGGCGACCGCTTGCGGATCGTCCAGGCTGTGCTGCAGGCCCATGAGCCGGATGATGTGAGGAAAGTAAACCTCGTCCGACATGTGCTCCATCTGGCGCGCGCGGGCGCGGGCGGCGATGCCGGCCGGCCACAGCGCGGGCTGGGGCTGCAGGTCTTCAAGGTATTCCAGGATCTGCGTCGAGTCAAACAGCTCCAGGTCGCCGTTGATCAGTACGGGCACCTGCTTTTTTGGGTTGATTCGCACGACCTCCGGGTGCTTGGGTGAGTAGCCCTCGGTCTGCGTGAAGGGCACCATGACGATATCGAGCGGTATGCCTTTTTCAAACGCAGCGATCTGCACCTTGGCGCCGAACATGCTGAGGCGGGCTGAATAGAGACGAATCGCGGGCGTTTTCTCTGTAGAGGTGTGCGGCATGGGTGGGTGAGTTTCGTGGTGATGGGCGTTTGTTCAATGACTATGACGTGGAGGGCGGCGGCTCACGGTCAAACAGACCGGGTGCGCCGCCGATCTCGGCACCTTCAATCAGTAGCATGCGCAGCTTGGTCGAGACGCCGCCAGGCGCGGAAAAGCCGCCCGACTGCGCGCCAGCCGCCAGAACGCGGTGACAGGGCACGACGATGGGAAACGGATTGTGCCCCAGCGCCTGACCCACGGCACGCGCTGAGCCGGGTTCGCCAAGCTCGGTGGCGATGTCGCCGTACGTGCGGGTCTTGCCTGGAAGAATCTCCTGCGCAATCGCGTACACCCGGCGGTTGAAAGAGGGGACGTGACGCAGGTCCAGTGTGCAAAAGCGCAAGTCACGGGCCTCACCCGCCAGCAGGGCTGTCATGGCATGTATGGCCAATTGCATGTCGTGCGGCGGCGTGGCAGGAGCCAGCTGCGCAAACTCCCTGTGCAAACGGGACAGCATGCGGCTCTCCGATGTTTCGGGCAGCCGCACGGCTGCAATCCCGTGTGCGTTCCACACCAGCGCGCACTGCCCAACGGCAGTGCCAAAAAGTGCGAAGGCGTGAAGTTCACTGTCTGCGGTCATGGTATCCGACATGCTACACGCGACCAGTATCTGAGGTTTGAGACATTTCGACAGGGGAAGATCGGCACTGCGAACTGCGGCCAATGCCACGTCAAAAAATCATCGTACCGATACAAAGCGGGCAGGTTTCGGGTGCCAATTGGACGGAGTTTCCCTTATGTATCGCCAGCCGCACATAGGCGCACATGGAGCCTGTTGTTATTGCCGCAGGGCGAATGCAAACAAGGGAATGTAAGAATTAATTTCGTTACCTATCTTGCATACAGCTGAAGCTTTTAATTTTCTGCAGACGTACCATGCGTTCTTTTTGAAGGAACTCACAATGGCAACACCGTTCTTTGGCAAGCGAGAAAACGAGACACCAACGGGCTTGCGTCATGGCCCGGGAAATGGCTATGGGACCACGGGCACTTCCAGTGCTTCCGGCGCGCTGCAGTCGGGAGCGTCGTCCACAAATGTGAACCAGCAAAACACCGCCAAGGCGGTCAATGAAGCACCTGTCGGCACGGTAAAAGAAGGCGGCAGCAAGTTGACGGTCGGCCCGAACATCAAACTCAAGGGCGTGGAGATCACGGACTGCGATACGCTGGTGGTCGAAGGCCTGGTGGAAGCCACCATGGATTCGCGAGTGATCCAGATTGCCGAGCAGGGTGCGTTCAAGGGCTCCGCAGAAATCGATGTGGCGGAAATCCGTGGCGAATTCAACGGCAACCTTACAGTGCGGCAGAAACTGGTGATTTACTCGACAGGAAAAGTCACGGGCATCATCCGCTACGGCAAGCTGGTGATTGAAGAAGGCGGCCAGCTTTCAGGCGAGATCCTGTTCGGTGCGCTGGCTGCGGCCAAGCCGGCGAGCGTGGTCAAACCAGGTTTGCAGGCGGTGTAGGAGACTTAAAGCAACAACAGGCGCATTTCTGACGCGCTACCGAAACCTCCACATCACTTCCCTGCTGCTCGCGGCAGGAAGGTGATGCGGAGTTTTCGTGTTTGCGGTTCGGGCTACTACAGCCACCGGAACGCCAGCGGTATCAGTGCAGACGCCAGAACCACCTGCAGGCCCAGCGCCAACCCGGCGTAAGCGCCCGCGTCGGCATTGACCTGCAAGGCTCTCGCGGCGCCCAGCCCGTGAGATGCCGTGCCCAGCGCAAAACCACGCGCGGCCCAGCCCGCAGCGTCCACGGGAATTCGCAAGGCGTCAAACAGGTATTTGCCGCTGAGCGCACCGACGAGGCCGGTGACCACCGCAAACACTGCCGCCAGCGCAGGGATTCCGCCGATCCTTTCCGCAATACCCATGGCGACCGGTGCGGTGACAGACTTGGGCGCTAGCGACAGGGTAACTTCGATGGGCAAGCCTACGGCCCATCCCAGCAACAATGCCGACCCGCTGGCCGCGGCACCGCCGGCCAGGGCCGCAAGCAGCAGCCGGCCCCAGCGCCTGCGCAGTTCTTCGCGCCGCAACCACAGTGGCCATGCCAGTGCCACCACCGCAGGGCCGAGCAGGAAATGGATGAACTGGGCGCCCGCAAAATAGGTGGGGTAAGGCACGCCGGTGGCCAGCAGGGTGCCGGCCAGGCAGACAACCGTCCACAACACAGGATTGGCCCAGGGCGCTTGTCCGAGACGAGCGTAAACGGCTTGCGCGAGCACATACACCACCAGCGTCGCGGTCAAGCCAAACAGGGGTGTGGCCGACAGGTAGACCCATAACTCCACAAATTTAGGCATGTGGAGGCTCCTGGGGAGGGGTGTCGCTGCGGTCCCGCAGCAGGTGCAGCATCAGTACGGTCACGAGCAAACCCGCCAAAGTGGACGCCACCACGACCAGCAACATGCGTGCGCCGTACTGGCTGACCAGTGAAAGATGGGTCATCACCCCGACGCCGACAGGTACAAAGAGTAACGAAAGGTGCGAAAGCAGGAAGTCTGCGCACACTGCCACAGGGGTGCGC
>NZ_JBFUCA010000167.1:0-7998 GCF_056405475.1 Polaromonas sp. P1_G4 | reverse complement strand
GTGCACATGCTGCAGGATGGCGGCCAGGCGCTCCAGGCCCATGCCGGTATCCACGCAGGGCGCGGGCAGTTTGGTGACGCTGCCGTCGGCGGCCATGTCGAACTGCATGAACACGTTATTCCAGATTTCGATGAAGCGGTCGCCGTCTTCATCGGGGCTGCCGGGCGGGCCGCCGGGGATGTGGTCGCCGTGGTCGTAGAAGATTTCGCTGCACGGGCCGCAGGGGCCGGTGTCGGCCATCATCCAGAAGTTGTCGGATTTGTAGCGGCCACCCTTGTTGTCGCCGATGCGAATGACGCGCTCTGGCGGCAGGCCAATCTCTTTGGTCCAGATGTCGTAGGCCTCGTCGTCTTCTTCATACACCGTGGCCAGCAGGCGCTCGGGCGGCAGCTTGTAGACCTCGGTCAACAATTCCCAGGCCCACTTGAGCGACTCGCGCTTGAAGTAGTCGCCGAAGCTCCAGTTGCCCAGCATCTCGAAAAAGGTGTGGTGGCGCGCGGTGTAGCCCACGTTCTCCAGGTCGTTGTGCTTGCCGCCGGCGCGCAGACATGCCTGTACCGAGGCTGCACGCACATAAGGCCGCTTGTCGGTGCCCAGGAACACATCCTTGAACTGCACCATGCCCGAGTTTGTGAACATCAGCGTCGGGTCATTGCCCGGCACCAGCGAGCTGGACGACACCACGGTGTGGCCCTTGGACGCAAAGAAATCAAGAAATGTCTTGCGAATGTCCGAGACGGTGAATACAGGCGTTGAAGCTGACGTGGGGGCTGTCGTGGAGGTGGGATGGCTCATGGTCTGCAATAGTGGTTTTGGCAAGGCGGCGCCCTCGGGCTCACCCGCTTGGGCTAAGCCTTTGATTATAGGTTTGAGGGGGATGCCCCCGCTTTATTGGGCTGTCTGCCGGCCCAGATCAATGCGGTGGGACAAAAAGCGCCATATGCGCTCATCGTCGCTGAAAGCCACGTTAAAACGGAGCCAACCCGTCGGATGGGGCTCCAGCAGAAACAATTGTCCCGGGCCCAGCATGATGCCCTCGGGCGTAGCCTCTTTGGACAGGACGGCCCCATCGGGAAGGTCCGGGTGCCGGGCCCAGAGGTACATGCCGGCCCCTGGCTCATGGAAAAGCTCAAACCCCAGTCCGGTCAGGTTCTTTTCGGTCTTGCGGTGCGCTGCAGCCARCTTCTCCCGAAGCGACTTGAGGTGCTTGCGCCAGCGGCCGTCGGTGACCACCCCGAAAGTCAGCCGTTCGGCGATATCGGACGAGGTAAGGCCCGAAATCATCTTGAGCTGGGCCAGGTCCTCGATCAGCTCGCCTCGCGCCAGCAGGTAGCCCACGCGCAAATTGGGGGAAATTGTTTTGGAATAGCTGCCGATGTAGACCACGCGCTGCAGCTGGTCCAGGCTGGCCAGCGTGGACCGCGAGACCGGGTCCATGTCGGCGTAAATATCGTTTTCCACCAGCGTGAAGTCGTGCGTCTCGGCCAGTTGCAGCAAGCGGTGCAGATGGGCCGCGGACGCAATCGAACACGTCGGGCTTTGCAAACGGGGTTGGGTGAAGAAGGCCTTGGGCTTGTGCTCGGCCAGCAGCGCCTCCAGCGCGGCCAGGTCGTACCCGGTAGGGGTGCGCGGCACCCCCACAAGGTTGGCGCCCAGAAAGCGCAGCATGAACATCAGGTTGGGATAACCGGGGCTATCGACCAGCACGGTGTCGCCCGGTTTGACCAGTTGCCGGGCCACCAGGTCCAGCGCCTGGCTGGAGCCTTGCGTCAGCAGCACCTGGTCGACCTCGACCGATATCTGGTTTTCGGCCAGCGCCTCCGCAATGACCATGCGCAGGGCCATATGTCCATAAGGCAGGCCGTAACCCTCAAGAGAGGAACCGTCCACCGACAGGTGCCGCATGCTGCGGCGGAGTGCGTCCCCGAACAGGAAATCGTGCGGCAACCAGCCACAACCGGGCTTCATCGGCAGGTTGCGGTTTTCAAAAATCTGCTTGAGGTACCAGCGGGCGTCAAATTTAGGTTGCGGGGGCTGCGCGTACGGCACACCCGATGCACCATCATCGCCCCTGCGCTTGACGAAAAACCCGGCATTGGCCCGGGAAACGAGCCACCCCTGGGCCACAAGGCGGTCGTACGCCTCTACCACCGTGAAGACGCTGACGCCGTGCATGGCGGCAAAACCGCGGATGGACGGCAGCTTGACGCCCGGTTTCAGCGCTTGCCCGGCAATCATCCCGCGCAGGCCGTCAACGATCTGGCTCACCAGGGGGGTCTGCAGTTCCGGGCGAAGTGTGAGCATCAAAAAACCAAAAAGGGCAGATTGTGCATCGCAATGCCCATGCACCGGGTTGGGGAATCCATGTACAGGATTCTAGACCCGCACAGTGTGTCGAAAACAGCGCGGCGGTGTACATGGACGGCCCTTGCCCCGACTTCTAAAGTCCGCTCATCTCCTTCCTCAATCCAGAATTCCAGAAATCACCTTCACCATGCAGCCAAACCAGACTTCCAGCAACGCCGCCCTGATGGCCCGCCGCCAAGCCGCCGTGACACGCGGCGTAGGCCAAGCCCACGAAATTTTCGTTAGCCGGGCAAAAAACGCCGAACTATGGGACGTTGAAGGCCGCCGCTATATCGACTTCGCCGGCGGCATCGCCGTGCTCAACACCGGCCACCTGCATACCGAAGTCATTGCCGCCGTCAAGGCCCAGCTCGACCTCTACACGCACACCTGCTTTCAGGTCGTCGCTTATGAGCCTTACGTTGAACTGGCCGAGAAGCTCAATGCACTGGCACCCGGAAATTTCGCCAAAAAGACCCTGCTGCTGACCACAGGCGCCGAAGCGGTCGAGAACGCGGTCAAGGTGGCGCGGTCTTACACCAAGCGCCCCGGCATCATTGCCTTTACCGGCGGCTACCACGGCCGGACCAACATGACACTGGGCATGACCGGCAAGGTGGCGCCCTACAAGCTGGGGTTCGGCCCCTTTCCCGGCGAAGTGTTCCATGCCGAATACCCCAACGCGCTGCACGGCGTGAGCATCGACCAGGCGTTGCACTCGGTTGAACAGATTCTCAAAAACGACGTCGAACCCGAGCGCGTGGCAGCCTTCATCATCGAACCGGTGCAGGGTGAGGGGGGTTTCTACATCGCTCCGCCGGAGTTCATCAGCCGCCTGAAGGCGCTTGCCGACCGGCACGGCATTTTGCTGATCGCAGACGAAGTCCAGACCGGCGCCGGGCGCACAGGCACCTGGTATGCCAGTGAACAGTGGCCCGTGGCGCCCGACCTGATCGCCATCGCCAAGTCCATGGCGGGTGGCTTTCCCATATCAGGCCTGGTCGGCCGCGCCGAGGTCATGGATGCACCCGGCCCGGGCGGCCTGGGCGGCACCTACGCCGGCAGCCCCATCGGTTGTGCGGCAGCGCTGGCCGTGCTCAAGGCCTTTGAGAAAGAAAAACTCCTGGCGCGCAGCAAAACGCTGGGCGCCCATCTGGTCAAAGGCCTGCACGCCATTGCGAAAAAAGAAACCTCTATCGGCGACGTGCGGGGCCTTGGCGCCATGGTGGCCATAGAGCTTTTTGAAAACGGCAACCCAGCCCGTCCCGATGCGGCGCTGACCAAACGCGTGGTGGCCGAAGCCGCCCGGCGCGGATTGATATTGCTCTCATGCGGCACCTACGGTAACGTGATCAGGATTCTGGTTCCCCTCACGGCGTCAGACGCCTTGCTGGACGAGGGCCTGCAAATCCTGGCCGACAGCCTCGCCGCATCGCGCTGATCTCCGTGGACAGCTCAGGAAAAACGATGACTGATAACGATGTCCTTGTGCGCTTCTCAGGCGTGCAGAAAACCTATGACGGCGAACAGCTTGTCGTGCAGCAACTCGACCTCGACATTCATCGCGGGGAATTCCTGAGCCTGCTCGGCCCCTCCGGCTCGGGGAAAACCACCACGCTGATGATGCTGGCCGGCTTTGAGTCGCCGACCGCCGGGGAAATTTTCCTCAACGGCTCGCAAATCACCGGCACACCGCCGCACAAACGCAACTTCGGCATGGTGTTCCAGAACTATGCGCTGTTTCCGCATCTCACGGTGGGCCAGAACGTGGCCTATCCGCTCACGGTGCGCAAGGTGTCAAAAAGCGACCAGGCCAGCCGCGTACAGCGTGCGCTCGATATGGTTCGCCTGTCGGGCATGTCGGACCGCCTGCCCGGGCAGCTGTCGGGTGGCCAGCAGCAGCGCGTTGCCCTGGCACGGGCCCTGGTGTTCGAGCCCCAGCTGGTGTTGATGGACGAACCGCTGGGCGCACTCGACAAGCAGCTGCGCGAGCACATGCAGATCGAGCTGAAGGAGTTGCACAAGCAGCTAGGCGTCACGTTTGTCTATGTCACGCACGACCAGGGGGAAGCCTTGACGATGAGCGACCGAGTAGCTGTTTTCAACGACGGCGCGATCCAGCAGCTGGCGCCTGTAGAGGCGCTGTATGAAACGCCCTCCAACCGTTTTGTTGCCGGTTTCGTCGGAGACAGCACGGTACTCAAAGGCAAGGGAAATGCCACAGGCATCGAATTGCCGGATGGCCGCGTTCTGGGCGGCACCAACGTGAATCAGGCGGCTGATGGCGCGCAGGTCGAAGCCTATATCCGGCCGGAGCGCATTGTGCTGCACCGCCAGGTACCGGCTTCATCTGCCGGCGTGCTACCGGCCCGCGTGGCTCGCATCATCTATTTCGGCGACCACCTGCGGCTGTTGTGCGACATCGGCGCCGGCCAGCCGGAAGCGACAGTCAAGCTGCCGCTCACCCTGTTGAACGGCCAGCCGCCGCCGCAACCGGGCGAAGCGGTGCACCTCGAATTTCCGCCCGAATTTACGCGGATTTATGCGGTGTAACCGCTTTCTCTTTTCACCATTTTCAACGTTCCCTTCTGCCTTTATCAACCACCGAGGAAATAGCACCATGAAGAAAAACATCATTGCCCTTGCCATGGCTTCGTGCCTGGCCGTACCCGCGTTCGCGCAGCAGCAGATCACTGTCGTCAACTTCGGCGGCGCCAATGCCAATGCGCAGAAAAAGGCCTACTACGAGCCCTTCGAAAAAGCAGGTACCAAAGTTGTTGCCGTGGAATACAACGGCGAGCAGGCCAAGATCAAAGCCATGGTCGAGACGAAAAAAGTCACCTGGGATGTGGTCGAGGTCGAAGCGCCCGATGTGCAGCGCGGTTGCGATGAAGGATTGTTTGAAAAAATCGACTTCAGCAAGATCGGCCCCAAGGCAGACTTCTTGCCCGCAGCGGTCAAGGAATGCGGTGTAGGCGTTTTTGTGTGGTCCACCGTGATGGCCTGGAACGCTGATAAGGTTAAAACCGCCCCCACGAGCTGGGCCGACTTCTGGGACGTCAAGAAAATCCCGGGCAAGCGCGGCATGCGCAAGGGCGCCCGCTACAACCTCGAGTTCGCATTGATGGCCGATGGCGTCAAGCCGGCCGACGTCTACAAGGTCCTGGCCACCAAAGACGGGGCCGACCGCGCATTTCGCAAGCTCACAGAACTCAAGCCCAACATCCAGTGGTGGGAAGCCGGCGCCCAGCCCGCCCAGTTCCTCGTGGCCGGTGACGTCGCCCTCAGCACCGTTTACAACGGCCGCATCGACGCCGCCAACCGTGAAGGCCGCAACCTGAAGATCTACTGGCCCGGCGGCATCTACGACCTGGACTATTGGGTCATTCCCAAAGGCGCACCCAACAAGGACGCATCGATGAAATTCATCGCCTTTGCCAGCCAGCCCGCCACCCAGGCCGTCTATGCCCAGAACATTGCCTACGGCCCCGTCAACAACCAGGCTTTGGCCAAGCTCGACAAGAAGGTGCTGGACGATCTGCCAACGTCGCCGGCCAATGCCAAAGAAGCCATCCAGATGAATGTTGGTTTCTGGGCCGACCAGGGCGAGGCGCTTGAAAAACGCTTTGCCGCCTGGGCCACGCAATAAGCCGACGGAGCAAGCACCCCATGAGCAGCATCACCAGCCAGGGCGCCCTTGAGGGCAATGACGCCGTCACATTGCGTCAGGCGCTGTCGCGCGCAGACGCTCGTCGAAAATGGCGCGCCTTTGCACTCACAGTGCCCTTGCTGGTGTTTTTGCTGCTGACCTTGCTGGTGCCGATTGCGGCCCTGTTGCAACGCGCCGTTGAAAATCCGGAGGTGGCGAGGGCGCTGCCCCGGACGGCGCAAAGCCTCAAGGACTGGAACGCCCAGACACCCCCCAGCCCTGCAAGTTACGCAGCACTGGTGGAAGACCTGGGCCATCTTTCTGACAGTTCGGATGCCGGCGCACTGGCACGTCGCCTCAACTCCGAAGTGCCGGGTGCGCGCTCCCTTGTCATGGGGACCTATCGCGCGCTGCCTGTCACGGGCTCGCCTGAAGAAATACAGGCCAGGCTGCTCCAGCTCGACCCACGCTGGGCAGAGCCCCTCTTCTGGCAAGCGATTGCCAAAAACAGTTCCCGCTGGACGCCCGACTATCTGCTGGCATCGGTGGACTTGCGACGCGACAGCAAGGGCGAGGTGGAACGCATGCCGCCGGACCAGCGCGCTTTCGGCGCCATTTTGCTGCGCACCTTTCAGATCAGTTTTCTGGTCACCGTTTTTTGCCTGGCGCTGGGCTACCCCTTGGCCTGGTGGCTGGCCTCGTTGCCGGCGCGCAAGGCCAACCTGCTGATGATCCTGGTGCTGGTGCCTTTCTGGACATCGATTCTGGTGCGCGTGGCGGCCTGGATCGTCCTGCTGCAATCAGAAGGCCTGGTCAACCGGGGGCTGATGGGTATCGGCCTCATAGACAGCCCCCTGCCGCTGCTGTTCAACCGCGCAGGCGTGGTGATTGCCATGGTGCACATCCTGCTGCCCTTCATGATCCTGCCGCTTTACAGCGTGATGAAGAATGTGCCGGCAACCTACGTGCGGGCCGCTGTGTCGCTGGGCAGCGCACCCCTGTCTGCCTTCTTTCGGGTGTATGTGCCGCAGACCTATCCCGGCATCAGCGCAGGCGCGTTGCTGGTGTTCATCCTGTCGATCGGCTATTACGTCACCCCCGCCCTGCTCGGCGGTGCGGATGACCAGATGCTGAGCTACTACATCGCCCGCTACACCAACGTCGAAGTCAATTGGGGCATGGCCTGTGCGCTGGGTGCGGTGTTGCTGACGGCCACCATGGTTCTTTACAGCGTTTACCGGCGCATCGGCAAGGCCGAACTCAGCATCGGTTGACATCCCATTTTCTTTTACAGACGCAGACGCCAATTCATCATGCTCAAAATCAAAGGGCCCGCCTTTCCCCGCTATGCCACCCTGGCAGACAAGGCCGGCTGGTGGCTGGTGCGCGCCGCCTGCGTTGCCATTCTGGCTTTTTTGCTGGCGCCCATCCTGGTCATGGTGCCGCTGTCTTTCTCCGACAGCTCCTTTCTGAGTTACCCCATCCCGGGCTGGTCGCTGAAGTGGTATCGCAACCTGCTGGATTCGCCTGAATGGGCCAGGGCTGCCAAAAACAGTTTCATCGTGGCCCCCGCTGCAACACTGATCGCCACCGCGCTGGGTACTTTGGCAGCTGTCGGCCTGTCCAGAACCAACTTCCGGTTCAAGAGCCTTCTCATGGGCATCCTCATCGCGCCTATGGTTGTCCCCATCGTCGTTGTCGGCGTGGCCACCTACCTGTATTTCGCCCCGCTGGGCCTTGCCGACAGCTACTTCGGGCTGATCGTGGTGCATGCCGCGCTGGGTGCGCCTTTTGTGCTGACCACCGTGCTCGCAACGCTCGCAGGCTTTAACCACAACCTGGTGCGCGCGTCGCTCAGCCTTGGCGAGACCCCGTTGCGGACGTTTTTCAGAATCACCCTGCCCGTCATCGCTCCGGGTGTCATCTCGGGCGCGCTGTTTGCATTTGCCACCTCGTTTGATGAGGTGGTGGTCACGCTGTTTCTGGCAGGCGCGGACCAGGCC
>NZ_JBFUCA010000166.1:0-8003 GCF_056405475.1 Polaromonas sp. P1_G4 | reverse complement strand
CAACACGCCTTCAGGCGTTTTGAGCTTCATCAGCACGACCACCATCTTCGGCTCGCCGGTGGATGTGACGCTGCAGGAGTTGGCAATGGAGACGTTTTTCCCGGCGGATGACTTCACGCGCCAGGCGCTGCACGCGCTGGCGGCGCAGAGCTAGAGTCCGCGCGTCCGGGCTTTAAAGCTCGACGATGGTCTTGAAGCCGCCAAAAATCATCCGCTTGCCATCGAAGGGCAGATTCTTCGGATCCATCATGGCCTCCAGGCGCGGGTCGGACATGACCTTTTTGTTGACGCTGTCGCGCTGCTTGCGTGACTTGTAGGTGATCCACGAGAACACCACCACCTCGCCGGCCTTGAGCTTGACGCTTTGCGGAAAGGACGTGACCTTGCCCGGTTTCACGTCGTCGGCGATGCACTCGGTGTATTCGATCGCGCCGTACTCCTTCCAGATCTTGCCGGCCTTGCGGGACAGCTTGCGGTAGTCCTCCACTTTCTTGGCGGGGACGGCAACGATGAATCCATCTACGTAACGAGCCATGGGAAATCTCCTTGGGTAAGCGGTTTGTCACCTGAAACGCCGCAACAACCGACCAAGTTGCCGGCGTGCAAGTGCATAGCCATTAATTTGTGTACACCGTACACAATATACCCAAAGACCTGTGTAAGACACCTTAGAGATTCGTAACAAGGCATGTATTGGTCGAACCATGCCCCTTGCGCGGGCGTACCGGGAAAACGTCCGCCGCCAGCTGGTTCATCGCACCCGTAGAGACAGGCAAAATGCTATTAATTTAATAGCTGCTTGCGCCCGTTTTTATTGGGTTACGGCCACTATTTACTTAAATTCCCGGGAACCGGCACGCAGCCGGCTTATACGAACACATGGGCCTCGCCGGCCACCGTGATGCGAACCATGGCGCCCGGCGCCGGGGCATGCAGGCCGGAGCTGCGCACCAGCAGCGGCGCGTCCCACGCAGCAAGCTCTGTCGCCGCCGGTGCTTCTTCTGCCGTGACCATGCCAGCGCCGCGCACCAGGCGCACCGACAGCACGCAGACCGGACCGCCAAAATCGGTGTCGATAACCGCGCCGTAGCACGCAGCGGCATCCGCACTTTGCGCGGCCGCCTGCGCCGGGACTTCAGCCACCTGCAGTTGCTCTGGCCGCAGCATGATCTGCGCCGCACCGCTGCGCTGGCCGTCGTTGACCGCGACTCGCCCCAGCGCGCAGTCAGCCCAGCCGCCCGCCAGCCGCGCGGGCAGCACGATGGCTTCGCCCAGGAAGCCGGCCACCGCGGCATCACGGGGCCGCAGATAAAGATCCACCGGGCGACCGGCCTGCACCAGTTGCCCTTCACGCATCACGGCTACCTGGTCGGCAAATGACAGGGCCTCCGCCTGGTCGTGCGTGACCAGGATGGTGGTGATGCCGGCGCCGCTGAGCAATTGCGCGACGGCTTTGCGGGTGCTGGCGCGCAGGCCCGTGTCCAGGGCGGAAAAAGGCTCATCGAGCAACATCAGCTGCGGGCGCTGGGCCAGCGCGCGAGCCAGTGCCACGCGCTGCTGCTGGCCGCCAGACAACTCATGCGGGCGACGGCTGAGCATGGCGATGTCGAGCGCGACCATGTCCATCAGTTCGGCAATGCGTTCAGCGCGCTGGGGCGTATTGCGCGGCAGGCCAAAGCCGACGTTGCCCTCAATCGTCAGATGCGGAAACAGCGCGCCGTCCTGCGGCACAAAACCGATGCCGCGCTGGTGCGCCGGCACGGCTTCCGGCCCGTCGGCCAGTTGCCGCCCACCCAGCACGACGCGGCCGGCGTCGGGCACTTCGAAGCCGGCAATGATGCGCAGCAAGGTGGTTTTACCGGAACCCGACGGACCCACGATGGCGGTGCGGCTGCCGGCCGGCACGTGCAAGTGAACGCCGCCCAGTGCTTCCACGGGGCCATAGTGTTTGCGCAGGCCGTTCAGTTCAAGAGAAGTTGTCATCGTCCCGCCGTGCGTTTGGATTGGGTATAGAGCAGCCACGTCATGGGCAGCGACAGCAGCACCATGATGAGCGCATAGGGCGCGGCGGCGGCGTAGTCGATCTCGCTGCTGTAGGCCCAGAAGGAAGTTGCCAGGGTGCGCGTGCCGTTGGGCGCGAGCATCAGCGTGGCGGTGAGTTCGTTGGTGATCCCCAGGCCCACCAGGGCCGCGCCGGCCGCCGCGCTGGGCGCGGCCAGCCGCAGGGTGATGGCCCACAGCGCCTGCACGGGCGTGCGGCCCAGGCTGCGCGCGGCCTGCTCCAGCTCCACCGGCGCCTGCGCGATGCCGGCGCGCAGGCTGATGAGGGCGCGTGGCAAAAACATCAGCAAATAAGCCAGCAGCACCGTCACCGCTGTCTGGTAAATCGGCATGCGCACCGTCACCGTGACGAGCGCCAGCGCCACCACCACACCGGGCAGCGAACCGACCATGTAGTTGCAGGCCTCCAGCACGCGCTGCAGCCGGCCGGGCGAGCGTATCGACAGCCAGGCCATGGGCACAGCGGCCAATGTGGTCAGCAACGCACCGGCCAGCGCCAGCCCCAGGGTCTGGAAAATCGCCGGGCCGATTTCATCCACGCGCCATACAGCAGCCCCGCCGGCCACCAGCCAGCGGCCCAGGGTAACCAGCGGCACGCCCAGTGCCAGAGCGGTGACCAGCACGGGCAGCAACAGGCCGAGTGCGGTGAAGCGGCCCAGGCTGCGCTTGAAAGGCATGCGCGCGGCGCCGGAACCTACGCGCGCATAACGTTCCTTGCCGCGCGCGGCCGATTCCAGTGCCAGCAACGCGAAGCAGCACACCACCAGCACGCCGGAAAGCATGTTGGCCGCAGGCCCGTTGTAGGTCGACTGGAACTGGTCGACGATGGCCGTGGTGAAGGTGTCGAAACGGATCATCACGTAAAGGCCGTACTCGGCCAGCAGGTGAAGGCCTACCAGCAGTGAGCCGCCGCATACCGCCAGCCGCAGCTGCGGCAGCACCACGCGGAAGAACACCGCCAAAGGGCTCAAGCCCAGCGAGGCGGCGCTGTCTTCCATGCCCGGATCCAGCCGCCGCAAAGCCGCGGCCACCGGCAAATACAAAAATGGAAAGTAGGCAATCACCGAAACCATCACGCCGGCGGGCAAGCCGTGCAGGCCGGGGGCGACCGTCATCCAGGCATAGCTGTGCACAAAAGCCGGCACGGCCAGCGGCGCGACGGCCAGCCAGGCCCAGGTGCGCGCACCGGGCAGGTCGCTGCGCTCGGTGAGCCAGGCCAGGGCCACGGCCAGCACGGCGCACGAGGGCACTGTCAGCGCTACCAGCAAAGCAGTGTTGACGAGCAGCTCCCCAACACGGGGCCGGAAGATCAACGCAGAGGCCGTGTCCCAACCCGCCTGGATGCCGACCCAGATGACAAAACCCAGCGGCAACAAAGCGAGCAACGAGACCAGCAGGGCCGCGCTGCCCACCCACGACAGGCGCCAGCCGCCGCGCCCGGCCGCAGGCGAAGGCAGCAGGGCCGCACTCGCCGGCTTCAGGGAGTCGGCGCCGACATCAAATGGCAAGGCACTCAAGGCAGGTGTCAGATCCGCGGACCTGAAGTGGTTAGGTGCGATTGGAAGTGGTTTACAGCAGGCCGGCCTGGGTCATCAGGTCGGTGACTTTTTTGCTGTTGAGTTTGGAAGGCTCGACCTTGGGCGCCTGCAGCTCAGCCAACGGCACCAGCTTGGGGTTGGACTGCACGCCCGTACCAACAGCGTACTCATACGCGTCGCCGGTCTTCAGGATGTCCTGTCCGCCTTTGCCGGCAATCCACTTCACGAAGGCCTGCGCTTCGGGTTGGTGCTTGCTCGAGGCCAGCACGCCGCCACCGGAAATGCTCACAAAAGCGCCAGGGTCCTGGTTGCGGAAGTAATGCAACTGGGCGTTGTTGCTGTTCTCGCCGGTCTTGGCCTGGTCGCCGTAGTAGTAATAGTGATAGATCACGCCGCCTTCGATCTGGCCTGCATTGACGGCCTTGAGCACGGTGCCGTTGCCTTTGTAAGGCGTGGCGTTTTCCTTCATGGCCTTGAGCCAGGCGACGGTAGCGGCTTCGCCCTTGAGTTCGAGCAGCGCGCTCACGATGGCCTGGAAGTCGGCGCCGGAAGGCGATGCAGCCCAGCGGCCTTTCCATGCGGGCGTGGCCAGGTCCAGCATGGACTTGGGCAACTGTGCGGGCGTGAGCTTGGCCTTGTTGTAGACGAACACCGTACTGCGCGCGGCGATGCCCGTCCAGCGGCCATGCGCGGGGCGGAAGTTGGCAGGCACTTCCGACAGCGTGGCCACGTCCAGCGGAGCGAACAGCCCTGCCGTGTCGACCAGCGCCATGGCCGGCGAATTCTCCGTCAGGAACACATCAGCGGGCGAGGCTTTGCCTTCCTGCACGATCTGGTTGCCCAGCTCGGTGTCACTGCCGTTGCGCAAAGTGACCTTGATGCCGGTTTCCTTGCTGAAGGCTTCAGCCCAGGCCTTGGTCAGGCTGGCGTGCTGGGCGTTGTAAACCACGATGCCTTCGGCGGTGGGCGTGACGGTTTGGGCCGTGGAGGCCAGGGGCGCGGCCAGTAGACCGACGGCCAGCACGGCGCCGGCAAAAGATGGGAACGACAGTTTCATGAAACACCTTTTAGAGATGAAAGCGGCCCGGTTCGCCCGAACCGGGCCGGGCGCGAAGGCCTTGAAGCCCTTGGGCGCCTGCAAGCAAGCCGTAATACAAATACGAATTACTTGCATCTATCTATATGGTAACCGCTCGCGCCATTAGTTCCCCTGTAGAGCGATGGTTTACACAGGCTGCGGCTGGAAGCCGGGGGCTGTCGGCACTTGCTGACAGCTGCCCGCGCCGCCCGCTGATGAGCGGCCAACGGCATGATGCCTAGCATCGACGCATTGGCCACCACCCACGGGAGTTTTCATGAGCGCAACAAAATCAGACCACGACACCCTTTGGGAGCTGATCAAGGGCATCAAATTCGGCATGCTGACGCACCGCCAGGCCAGCGGCATGTTGCACGCCCATCCCCTGACCACGCAGAACCAGTCGCTTGACGC
Organism: Polaromonas sp. P1_G4; assembly: GCF_056405475.1. Classification (NCBI taxonomy): domain Bacteria; kingdom Pseudomonadati; phylum Pseudomonadota; class Betaproteobacteria; order Burkholderiales; family Comamonadaceae; genus Polaromonas; species Polaromonas sp. P1_G4. The sequence goes on along the minus strand of NZ_JBFUCA010000166.1, from coordinate 2,912 downwards.
GGAATCGCATCTGTATTTCTTCATCTCACGCAAAAGCGAGATGGCCCAGCGGCTGCAGCAGGACGGCAACGTCAACGTGTCGTACGCCGACCCGGGCGCCGACAGCTACGTATCGGTGTCGGGCCAGGCGGCGATCGTGGAAGACCAGGGGAAAAAAGAAGAACTCTGGTCACCGCTTGCCCGCGCCTGGTTTCCTGCGGGCGTCAACGACCCGGACCTGGCGCTGCTGGAAGTGCGCATTCATCACGCCGAATACTGGGACGTGAAGGAAAGCAAGATGGTGCAGCTGGCCAAAATGGCCAGGGCAGCCATCCTGGGCGAGTTGCCGCGCAAGCTGGGTGAGCACAAAGAGCTGCATATTTCCTGAGAATTCGCCCGAAAACCTGTCCCCCAACCGGCCCTATCCATGCCCTTTATCTCTTTCAACAAAGCCACTGAGCCCAGCGCGCCCGACGATTTGCGCATCAACACCGCGGCAGTCTTGTACATAGAAGCCTCACGTCCTGACCTGATGGGCCAGACCACCATCCACATGCTGGGCCAGGGCACCACCGTCAATGCTGTCACCGAGTCGATAGGCACCGTGGTTTCCACCATAGGCGGGTTGGTGGCGGTCAAGCGCCACTACCTGGCACCCCCGCCCGACGACGGCGCGAGCACGGTCTATGTGCTGCCAGCCAATGTCAGCCACATACACCCCAACCTGCCGCTGTCACCGGAGTTCTGGTACCTGAAGTTTGTCGACGGCTCGGAATTGCGGGTGGTAGACCCGCTGCCGTCGGGGCTATAGCCTCCCCCAATGAAAAATCCCCGCAGGAAACTGCGGGGATTTTTTGCATGCGCAAGGGGCAAGCCCACTTCMCTTCTTTTCAGTCTGCGCCGGCACATAGCGCACGGGCTCATCACCCACGCGCAGGTAATTCACCACGCCCATCACGTCATCGACCAGCCAGACGGCTTTTTCAAGCGCCTCCGATTGTTCGCGTGTCTTGACGCAACCCTTGAGGAAAACCAGGCGCCGCTCGCCCTGCACCCACACGCTGGTGTCGTCGAAACGGCCATCGAGCTTGATGTATTGCGACACGCGCGGAATGATTTCCTGGTCGTACCAATACGAGTTGGCCAGGCGGCAGCGCCCCACGCGGTAGCAACTGCCGCCGTGCTGCGCCCGCACATGGGCCACGTCACGCACCTCCTGCTCGGTATAGAGCGGCCCCTCCGGCACAGGGCATGGATTGATCGCCGAAGTGACCTGCAGGAAGGGGTCGTTGAAGGCGTTGGTGCGCGCATCTTGAGCTTGAGCGGTTGCACCGATGGCCGAAAAAAGAACAAAAAAAAGGAAGGAAAGAAGTGACGGTTTCTTCATCACTTCATCCTTCCATTTCAGCTTGCGGCTGTCAAGCCGCCGGCATGGTGTCCACTTAAGCGGCTACGCCGTCCTTCACGGTGTCAGCCATGTCGGTGTAGTCCTTGACCTGGTCGAAGTTGAGGTACTGGTAGATCTTGTCGCTGGCAGCAGTCAGCACACCCATGTCGGCCATGTATTCGGCCTTGGTGGGGATGCGGCCCAGCTTGGAGCAGATCGCGGCCAGCTCGGCGGAACCGAGGTAGACGTTGGAGTTTTTCCCGAGGCGGTTCGGGAAGTTGCGGGTGGAGGTGGAAAACACCGTCGCGCCCTCTTTCACCTGCGCCTGGTTGCCCATGCACAGGCTGCAACCCGGCATTTCCATGCGGGCGCCGGCCGAGCCGAGCACGCCGTAGTGGCCTTCTTCGGTCAGCTGCTTGGCATCCATCTTGGTCGGCGGCGCCATCCACAGTTTGACGGGGATGTCGCGCTTGTTTTCGAGCAGCTTGGAGGCAGCGCGGAAATGGCCGATGTTGGTCATGCAGCTGCCGATAAAGACTTCGTCGATCTTGCTGCCAGCCACTTCGCTCAGGGTCTTCACGTCGTCAGGGTCGTTCGGGCAGGCCACGATAGGCTCGTGGATGTCGGCCAGGTCGATCTCGATGACGGCGGCATATTCGGCGTCCGCATCGCCCTTGAGCAGCTGCGGGTCGGCCAGCCAGGCTTCCATGGCGGCAATGCGGCGCTTGATGGTACGCACATCCGAGTAACCCGTGGCGATCATCCATTTCAGCATCGTGATGTTGCTGTTGATGTATTCGATGATAGGTTCCTTGTTCAGGTGCACCGTGCAGCCGCCAGCGGAACGCTCTGCGGAAGCGTCGGAGAGCTCGAACGCCTGTTCGACCTTCAGGTCGGGCAAGCCTTCGATTTCCAGAATGCGGCCGGAGAAGATGTTCTTCTTGCCTTGCTTGGCGACCGTCAGCAGGCTGGCCTTGATAGCGTACAACGGGATTGCGTTGACCAGGTCGCGCAGCGTGATACCGGGCTGCATTTCGCCCTTGAAGCGCACCAGCACCGACTCAGGCATGTCCAGCGGCATGACGCCGGTGGCAGCACCGAAAGCCACCAGGCCTGAGCCCGCGGGGAAGCTGATGCCGATGGGAAAACGCGTGTGGCTATCGCCGCCGGTGCCGACGGTGTCGGGCAGCAGCATGCGGTTGAGCCAGCTGTGGATGATGCCGTCGCCCGGACGCAGCGGGATGCCACCGCGGTCGCTCATGAACTCGGGCAGCTCGTGGTGCATCTTCACATCGACCGGCTTGGGATAAGCCGCCGTGTGGCAGAAGGACTGCATCACCAGGTCGGCGCTGAAACCCAGGCAAGCCAGGTCTTTCAATTCGTCGCGCGTCATCGGACCGGTGGTGTCCTGCGAGCCGACAGAAGTCATCTTGGGCTCGCAGTACGTGCCGGGGCGTACGCCCTGGCCTTCAGGCAAGCCGACCGCACGGCCAACCATTTTTTGTGCCAGCGTAAAGCCGCGGCCGTTGTCGGCCGGGTTCTGCGG
>NZ_JBFUCA010000165.1:0-8014 GCF_056405475.1 Polaromonas sp. P1_G4 | reverse complement strand
AACAAGACCTCTACAACGCAGCTGCCAACGTGGCCTGGGAAATCTGGTTCACGCCCAAGCAGACCTTCAAGGTCGAGATCACGGCCCAGCACAGCCCGCTGCAAAGCCTGAACTTCGCGGCGCTGAAGATCAAGGACGCGATCGCCGACCGCTTTCGCGCCAAGTTCGACGACGTGCGGCCCAGCGTCGACACGCGCTGGCCCGACGTGCGCGTCTACGTGCACCTGACGACGGACACCGTCACGGTCTACATCGACACCTCGGGCGAGCCGCTCTTCAAGCGCGGCTGGCGCGAAGACAAGGGTGATGCCCCGCTGAAGGAAACCCTGGCCGCCGCCATGATTGCCGCCAGCGGATGGGATCAGCTCTGTAAAGAAGGCGTGCCGCTCTATGACCCCTGCTGCGGCTCGGGCACCATCGCGATTGAAGCCGCGCAAATCGCCTGCAACATTGCGCCCGGCATCAACCGCCGTTTTGCCTTTCAGAAATACCTGCCCTTCCAGGGCCATGTCTGGGACGGCCTGCTCGACCAGGCCGAAGCCGCCATCACCGAACCTACAGCGCCGGTGTTCGGCAGCGACGTGTCTTTCCGCATGGTCGACTTTGCCGAACGCAATGCCGAGCGTGCCGGTGTGGCCAATGCGGTGGAATTCCGCGGCGGCGACGCCCTGCAGCGCATGCCGCCCGCGCCTTCGGGCGTGATGCTGGTGAATCCGCCTTACGGCGAGCGTATTGATGTGGCAGGTGTGGCCGGCATCACCGGCGTGCAGGGGCGCGACCAGCGCCGCCAGCAAGGACAGGCCGAAGGACGCGTGCAGCAGGACCACCGCAACCAGCCCATCGACGAATTTGGCCAGCCGCTGAACCGGGACAGCGGTGATCGGGGTGACACACGTGAAGAACCCGCCTTCGAGACATCGCGCGACCGCTCGGCGAACCCCGGCCGCGAGCAGGCACAAAACGCCTGGGGCGAAGAAGCGACGGAGTTTTTTCCACAACTGGCCGCGCACTGGAAGAAAAATTACGCCGGCTGGACCGCTCACGTGCTCACACCCGACCTCAAACTGCCCGGCAAGATGCGCCTGAAAGAATCGCGGCGCGTGCCGATGTGGAACGGTCCCATCGAATGCCGCCTGTTCCGCTTTGACATGGTGGCGGGCTCCGCACGCGGCAAGCCCGGCGCAGCCGCCCCCACCCCACCGAACGAGCCGGCGGCGTGACGGCCTCAGTGCGCCAGCCTGTYGTGCTGGACACCAACATCGTCCTCGACGTGTTTGTCTTCAATGACGCGGCAGCGCAGCCACTGAAAAAAGCGCTGGAGGCCGGCGAGCTCGACTGGCTGGCCACGCAGGCCATGCGCGACGAACTTGAGCGCGTGCTGGCCTATCCGCAAATCATTCCCCGCCTGGCGTTTTACGAATTAAGCGCCGATGACGTGCTCGCCGCCTTTGACCGGCATGCTCGCCTGACGGAGGTGGCAGCCAAGGCCGGTGTCACTTGCAGCGACCCCGACGACCAGAAGTTCATCGACCTGGCGGTGACTGGCAAGGCCTTGCTGCTCAGCAAGGACCGGCATGTGCTTTCAATGAAGAAAAGGCTCCTGACCCAGGGTGTACGTGCGCAAGCAGCTATTTAATTAATAGCGACCCGTTCATGACCCGGAATGCCGTGAGAGGCGTTTAACCCGCAGCGCGCTCTGCGGAGGCGCCAGAGGGAACTGCCCCCGATACCGCCGCGGCATCACCCGTCACCGGCATACGGATGCCGTTGGCTTGCGCAGGCATGTGCCCACCCGGCCCCACGCCATTGGCGCGAAAACTGTGCGCGCTGGCCAGCGGCCAGTAGTAGCTGAACACCGTGTTCTGTTTTTCCAGCGAGCCCAGTAGCGCGCCGGGTTCGACCTGCATGATGAGGTTGCTCAGCAGCCGCACCTCGGTATCGGTCAGGCGCCGCACGATGTGATGCGCGTTGACTTCGCGCGGGTGGCACAGGCCCGCGGCCTGCACCAGCTCCTGCAGCGCATGCAGCGTGCTGCGGTGGAAATTGCGCACGCGTTCGGCCTTGTCGGGCACCACCAGTGCCTGCTGGCGCACCGGGTCTTGCGTGGTGACGCCCGTCGGGCATTTGCCGGTGTGGCAGCTTTGCGCCTGGATACAGCCCAGCGCCATCATGAAACCGCGCCCGGCATTGCACCAGTCGGCGCCCAGCGCCATCAGCCGCACCATGTCAAACGCGCTCACCACCTTGCCGGCGGCACCGATGGAAACGCGGCTGCGCAGATTGACACCGATCAGCGTGTTGTGCACCAGCAGCAGGCCCTCCTGCAGCGGCGCGCCCACGTGGTCGGTGAACTCGACGGGCGCCGCGCCCGTGCCGCCCTCGGCGCCGTCCACCACGATGAAGTCCGGCGTGATGCCGGTCTCCAGCATGGCTTTCACAATCGCAAACCATTCCCACGGGTGTCCGATGCAGAACTTGAAGCCGGTCGGCTTGCCGCCCGACAGCTTTCGCAGTTTGGCGATGAAATGCATCATCTCGACCGGCGTGGAAAATGCACTGTGGCTGGAGGGCGAAATGCAGTCCTTGCCCTGCGGTACACCGCGCGCCGCCGAGATTTCCTCGGTGACCTTCGGCCCCGGCAGGATGCCGCCGTGGCCGGGCTTGGCGCCCTGGCTCATCTTGAGCTCGATCAGCTTGACCTGTGGGTCGCGTGCGTTGGCGGCGAAACGCTCTTCGCTGAACGTGCCGTCCTCGTTGCGGCAACCAAAGTAACCCGAGCCGATTTCCCAGATCAGGTCACCGCCATGCAGCCGGTGGTGCTGCGAGATCGAGCCTTCGCCCGTGTCGTGCGCGAAGCCGCCGAGTTTGGCGCCCTTGTTCAGCGCCATGATGGCATTGGCCGAGAGCGATCCGAAGCTCAGTGCCGAAATGTTGAACACGCTGGCGTGATAAGGCTGCGTGCAGGGCTCCACCGAGGGCGACGGATGATCGGGCGTGCCGCCTATCCAGACACGGAAGTCGTGGGTTGACAGTTTGGTCGGCGACATCGAATGGTTGACCCACTCATACCCCTGCGCGCCCACGTCCAGCTGCGTGCCGAACGGCCGGTTGTCGGGTTCGCCCTTGGCGCGCTGGTACACCAGCGAGCGCTGGGCACGGGAAAACGGCGTGGCCTCGCTGTCGCTTTCGATGAAGTACTGGCGCATTTCGGGCCGGATGTACTCAAACAGGAAACGCAGGTGGCCGATGACCGGGTAATTGCGCAGCACGGCATGGCGCGTTTGCCGCAAGTCGCGCACACCGACACACACCAGCACCACACCGGCCACCAGGGAAACCAGCGCCAGCTTCCCGACGCCAAAAACCATCAGGCCGAGCAGCCCCAGCAGCGCAGCAAGCCCGCACAGGGCCATAAAGGTGTAACGGACGGGGAACCAGGCATCCAGGCGCTGAAGAAACATGGTGGAGCTTCCGGGGGAGGGGTCACAAAAGGGCACAAAACAGAGTCATATCAGGGGCATACGGCCGCGACGCGCCAGATACACTTTGCATCATAAGAGCCTCATGTGACGCTCAGAACTGTTTTTTTCATGAAGCCCACCCCCAAATCCGTCATCCCTTCAAAGCCCTCGCCGGAGCCGGTTTTCCTGGAAGTCGAGGCGTTCGACGAGCTCGATGCCATCCTCGACGACCTGCGCACCCGCTATGACGAAACGCCGCAGTGGGAATTCTGCGAAGGCTTCATGGCCGCCGTGATCTGCTCGCGCCGGCCCATCGAGGCAGCCGAATACCTGCCCGTGCTGCTCGCCGTCCCCGCTGAGGGCGAGGCACCGGATCCGGAAGGCGGCTCGTTCGCCAGCGACGCGCAACGTGAGCGCTTCCTCATGCTCTGGAACCAGCGCTGGCAGGAAGTCGAAACGGCGCTGGACGCCGAAGTGGACTCGCTCGAAGACGACAACTGCTACCACCCCGAGGTCATGGACATACGCGGCGCCGTGGCCGACATGCCGCCCGACGAACGTGCCGCTTTCAAGGGCGAAGACCTGCCCGCATTCGCGCAGGTCTGGGCGCTGGGCTTCATGTTTGCGGTGGAAAGCTGGCCCGACGAGTGGATGGCGCCGCGTGACAAAGACGCCGCCAAATGGCTCGACGGCGCCCTGCAGGCCGTGGTCGCCATGACCGAAGACGATAGCGCCCCGCCCGAGGTGTCACCCCTGAGCGAAGACGGCACGCCCAGCACCAGCATTGCCAGGCTCAACGCTTTTGGCGAGGCCATCTGGGCGGTGTATGACTTGCGTGAGTTGTGGAAGACCATGGGCCCCAAGGTCGAGACGGTGCGGGTGGAGGCCACGCCCGGGCGCAACGACCTGTGTTATTGCGGTAGCGGGAAGAAATACAAGAAGTGTCACGGGGCGGGGTAAAGGCCGGTGATCTGACGGCAGGTGTCCTTTGCCGGGTCCGGACGCACCGAGYGATCGCTATCAATTTCATAGCTTGTGGCGCCCTATTTAATTGACCTCGAGCCACTTTTGGACCTCAAGAACAAGGCTTGCGAGGCCTCCTGAACGCGCCAGAAGAAGGGATTTGCCCCGAAACTGAAACCAGACCCGGTTCAGGCTGTTTTCAGGGGAAGTTTCGGCCTTAAGCCCAATATGGATGGGCGCCAGCAGCTATGTTTTTAATAGCAACAACAAACACCGGTAAAACCCGCAGAGTTCAGCCGGTTGTCCACCAGGATATTCCGCCGAGCAGCAGGTCGTAACGCTTCACGCTGGAAGGCGGCGTCTGGACACTTTTTTGGGGCAACGGTGTTGGTTACGTGGGCGACGGCCAGGCGGTCCGCCGCCGGACCGCCGGTTTTCATGAAGTCAGCAATCGCGGAAAACCCGGGTCTTGACGCGCGCGGTCGGCGGCGCAGAATGCATCAGTCGCCCTGGACCGTGAACAGGTCCCTGACTTGTATGTACAAGTTACCGGCGGCAACCACCAGCGGCATGGGCATGATTCCTGCTCACCCCTGAGACCCCCGGGCGCGGCCGCCACAAGCGGTCAGGCGCAATGTTTGTTTGACTGTCCAACCGAAGGAAATCATCTTGAACCACATGCTTCCCCACCTCAGCCGCCGCGTTCTTTGCGCCACTGCCGCAGCCGCCATGCTGGCCTGCAGCGCCGGCGCAGTGCTGGCCGCCACGCCCAAAGACACCCTGGTGCTGGCCTTCGGTTTCGATGACATCATCACCATGGACCCGGCCGAAGCCTTTGAGCTGTCCGCCGGCGAGATCATGGGCAACACCTATGACCGCCTGCTGCGCCTGGATGTGAACGACCCTTCCAAACTGGTGGGCGACGTGGCCAAGTCCTGGACCGTCTCGGCCGATGGCAAGACCTACACCTTCGAGCTCAAGCCCGGGATCAAATTCGCCTCCGGCAATCCACTCACGGCCGAAGAAGTGGCGTATTCGCTGCAGCGCGCCGTGATGCTGGACAAATCCCCCGCCTTCATCCTGACCCAGTTCGGTTTCTCCAAGACCAACGTCAAGGACAAGATCAAGGCCACCAGCCCGACCGTGGTGACCCTGGAAACCGACAAGGCCTATGCGCCCACCTTTGTCTTCAACTGCCTGACGGCCAACGTGGCCGGCATTGTCGACATGAAGCTGGTGCAGTCGAAAGAGGTCAACGGCGACTGGGGTTATGCCTGGCTGAAAACCAATTACGCCGGCTCCGGCCCGCTCAAGCTGCGCGAATGGCGAGCCAATGAAATCGTGGCGCTGGAACGCAACGACAACTACTATGGCGCCAAGCCCAAGCTGGCCCGCGTGATCTACCGCCACGTCAAGGAATCGGCCACGCAGCGCCTGCTGCTGGAAAAAGGCGACATCGACATCGCCCGCAACCTGAGCCCGCAGGACATCGCCGCGCTCTCGACCAACAAAGATGTGAAGATGACTTCCACGCCCAAGGGCACGGTCTACTACATCAGCCTGAACCAGAAGAACGCCAACCTGGCCAAGCCCGAAGTGCGCGAGGCCCTGAAATACCTGGTCGACTACGACGCCATCGGCGACACACTGGTCAAGAACATCGGCGTGATCAATCAGAACTTTCTGCCGCAGGGTTTGCTGGGCGCCAGCACCGTCAAGCCCTACAAGCTCGACGTGGCCAAGGCCAAGGCGCTGCTGGCCAAAGCGGGCCTTGCCAACGGCTTCAAGGTCACCATCGACATGCGCACCATCCAGCCGGTGCAGGGCATCACCGAGGCCTTCCAGCAAACAGCCAAGCAGGCCGGCATCGACATCGAGATCATTCCCGGCGACGGCAAGCAGACGTTGACCAAGTACCGCGCCCGCACCCACGACATGTACATCGGCCAGTGGGGCGCCGACTACTGGGACCCGCATTCGAACGCCGACACCTTCACGCGCAACCCCGACAACGCCGACGATGCCAAGGCCAAGCCGCTGGCCTGGCGCAATGCCTGGGCGATTCCCGAGCTGACCAAGCAGTCGGACGCGGCGGTGCTGGAGCGCGATGCCGGCAAGCGCAAGAAGATGTATGAGGACCTGCAGGCCGAGTTCCGCAAGACCRGCCCCTTCATCATGCTGTACCAGCAAACTGAGGTGGCGGCTTTCCGGAGCAACGTGGACGGCCTGAAGCTGGGCCCCACCTTCGACAGCAACTACATGTTCAACGCCTCCAAGCGCTGATAAGCCACCGACTTTGGCCATTCCCGACCCCACAGCCGCCGGCGTGGCGCCGCTCAGTGCGGTGACCACGCGCACGGCGGGCCAACGCTTCACGCCGCACGCCAGGAGCTTAGTCAACTTCCTGGTGGTGATTTTGCTCACCTACCTGGGCCTGCTCGCGGTCACGTTTTTCATCGGCCGCGTGATCCCCATTGACCCGGTGCTGGCCATCGTGGGCGATCGCGCACCGGCGCATGTGATCGAGCGGGTGCGCCAGGAGCTGGGGCTGGACAAGCCGCTGTATGAGCAGTTCTACATCTACATCGGCAAGGTGCTCAAGGGCGACTTCGGCGTCTCGGTGCTGACAGCCAACCCGGTGATGACGGACATCAAGCGCGCCTTTCCGGCCACGCTGGAGCTGGCGAGCCTGGGCATCCTGATAGGCGCGGGCCTGGGCGTGCCGCTGGGCGTCTGGGCCGCAGTGCGGCGCGGCAAGCTGGTGGACCAGGTGGTGCGCGTGATCGGCCTGGTGGGCTATTCGGTGCCCATCTTCTGGCTGGGGCTGATGGCGCTGGTGGTGTTTTATGCGCGGCTGGGCTGGGTCTCCGGGCCGGGCCGGATCGACGTGAGTTATGAGTACACACTCAAGCCCATCACCGGGCTTTTGCTGCTCGACACAGCCATGACCGGCGAGTGGGAGGCTTTTCGCAATGTGTTTTCGCACCTCATCCTGCCGGCTTCGCTGCTCGGCTATTTCGCGTTGGCCTACATCAGCCGCATGACGCGTTCCTTCATGCTCAATGAACTCGCGCAGGAATACGTGGTCGCCGCGCGCGCCAAGGGTCTGTCGGAGTCGCGCATCATCTGGCGCCATGCGCTGCGCAACGCCATGGTGCCGCTGGTCACGGTGATCGCGCTGTCGTATGCGGGCCTGCTCGAGGGCTCGGTGCTGACGGAAACCGTCTTTGCCTGGCCAGGCCTCGGTCTCTACATCACCAACTCGCTGCAGAACGCCGACATGAATGCGGTGCTGGGCGGCACGATTGTGGTGGGCTCGATCTTTGTCGGCTTGAATTTATTGTCAGACGTCTTGTACAAGCTGCTCGACCCAAGGACGCGTATCCGATGACTTCAAAGGTTGCATCCCTGCGCGACTGGCTGAGCACCGACCGCCCTGCCTCGCGCCGCCAGGCCTTCATGGGCCGCATGTACCACGGCTGCCACGATTTTTCGCGCAACCGGCTGGCGATGCTGGGCCTCTTCATCGTGCTGGGCCTGGTCCTCGTGGCGATTTTTGCCGACCTGCTCGCGCCGTATTCGGCCTACAC
>NZ_JBFUCA010000164.1:0-8016 GCF_056405475.1 Polaromonas sp. P1_G4 | reverse complement strand
GTGCTGACCCGTACCGCCACCCCCCAGCCCACCATCAACGCTGAAGGCAGCGACGCCCGCCTCAAGGCCGTCGAGACGCGCATCAAGGAGTGGCAGCCCGACGCCCTCGTCGTCGGCGTGCCCTTTCACCCCGACGGTGCCAGCCACGACAATACCGCGCGGGCGCAGAAGTTCGCCCGTCAGCTTCGCGGGCGCTTCGGCCTCCAGGTCTTTGAGGTGGATGAGCGCTACAGCACCACCGAGGCACTCGCCGGCGGCGCAGCGGATGCCGATGCGGCCTCGGCCTGCATCATCCTCGAGCAGTTTTTAAGGAGTTTCCCATGAGCAGCCTGACCCTTGACGCCGAGGCGCTATACAGCGACCTGCTGCGCAGCATGCGCCAGCAACTGGCGTCCTATCCCTTGCCGCCCAAGCTGGTCGGCGTGGCCTCCGGCGGCGCCTGGCTGGCGCAGCGCCTGCAAAAAGACCTGGGCCTGGAGGGCGAGGCCGGTGTGCTGTCTTCCTCCATGCACCGCGACGATTTCTCGCAGCGGGGACTGGCCTCCAGTGGGCAGACTTTGCTGCCCTTTGACGTGAACGGCGCTCACCTCGTCGTGGTCGACGACGTGCTCTACACCGGACGCACCATACGCGCCGTTCTCAACGAATTGTTTGACTACGGCCGGCCCGCCAGCGTCAAGCTGGTCGTACTGGTAGACCGCGGCGGGCGCGAGCTGCCGGTGCAGCCCGACCTGGCGGTGGCGCGCGTGGCCTTGCCCGCCTCGCAGTCGCTTGAGCTGGCCCGCGCAGAGGACGGCAAGTTCAGCTTCCAGGTTCAGGGCTGATCGTCACCATCACTATTACTGCCAGGCCACCCCCAAAAAACCAAGAGACCCCAAGGAGTCCATCACATGCTGTATCGACGAAATCCGCAACTCAACAAAAACGGCGAGCTGATCCACCTGCTGTCGATTGAAGGCCTGCCCAAGGCTACCTTGACGCAGATCCTCGACACCGCCGCCAACTTCGTCAGCGTCAACAACCGCGAAGTCAAAAAAGTCCCGCTGCTGCGCGGCAAGAGTGTCTTCAATCTTTTCTTTGAAAACTCCACCCGCACCCGCACCACCTTCGAAATCGCCGCCACGCGGCTGTCGGCCGATGTCATCAACCTGGACATCGCGCGCTCATCGGCCTCCAAGGGCGAGTCGCTGCTCGACACCATCGCCAACCTGAGCGCCATGGCCGCCGATCTTTTTGTGGTGCGTCACAGCGAATCGGGCGCACCCTACCTGATTGCCCAGCACGTCGCACCGCATGTGCACGTCATTAATGCCGGCGACGGCCGCCACGCGCACCCCACGCAGGGCCTGCTCGACATGTACACCATCCGGCACTACAAGAAAGATTTCAGCAAGCTCACGGTCGCCATCGTCGGTGACGTGCTGCACTCGCGCGTGGCGCGTTCCGACATCCACGCACTCACTACGCTGGGCTGCCCCGAAGTGCGCGTGGTCGGCCCCAAGACCCTGGTGCCCGCCGACATGGCGCAGATGGGCGTGCGTGTCTGCAATACGCTTGAAGAAGGTATCAAGGATGCCGACGTAATCATCATGCTCCGGCTGCAGAACGAACGCATGTCCGGCGCGTTATTGCCCAGCAGCCAGGAGTTCTTCAAGAGCTTCGGCCTCACCACCGAAAAATTAAAACTGGCCAAGCCCGACGCCATCGTCATGCACCCGGGGCCCATCAACCGCGGTGTGGAAATTGATTCCGCCGTTGTCGACGGCACGCAGAGTGTGATCCTGCCGCAAGTGACTTTTGGCATCGCAGTCCGAATGGCGGTGATGAGCATCGTTGCTGGGAATGAAGCCTGAACGCGGAGAAAAAAGAATGAAAATACTCATCAAGAACGGCCGCGTCATCGACCCGGCTTCCAAGTTCGACGAAATCTGCGACGTGGCAATTGCCGCGGGCCGCATTGTTTCGCTCAAAAGCAACCCCGCCGATTTCGCACCCAACAAAACCATTGACGCCACTGGCTGCGTCGTGGCTCCTGGCCTGATCGACCTGTCGGCCCGTCTGCGTGAGCCCGGCCACGAGCACGAAGGCATGCTCGAAAGCGAACTCGCCGCGGCTGTGGCCGGCGGCGTCACAAGCCTGGTCTGCCCGCCCGACACCGACCCGGTACTCGACGAGCCCGGCCTCGTTGAAATGCTCAAGTTCCGCGCCGAGAAGCTGCACCAGTCGCGCGTGTTCCCGCTGGGTGCGCTCACGCGTGCGCTCAAGGGTGAGACGCTGACCGAGATGGTCGAGCTGACGGAGTCGGGCTGCGTAGGCTTCAGCCAGGCAGAGGTGCCGCTGGCCAACACGCAAGTCATGATGCGCGCCCTGCAATACGCCTCGACCTTCGGCTACACCGTCTGGCTGCGCCCGCAAGAGATGTACCTGGGCAGCGGCGTCGCTGCCAGCGGCCCGCTGGCTACACGCCTGGGGTTGAGCGGCGTGTCCGTCGCCGCCGAAACCATCGCGCTTCACACCATCTTCGAGCTGGTGCGTGCCACCGGCGCGCGCGTGCACCTGTGCCGCATCAGCAGCGCCGCAGGCGTGGCACTCGTGGCCAAGGCCAAGGCAGAAGGCCTGGCCGTGACTTGCGATGTCAGCATCAACAGCCTGCACCTGACCGATGTGGACATCGGTTACTTCGACAGCCGAATGCGGCTGGACCCGCCACTGCGCCAGCAGCGCGACCGCGACGCCATCCGCCAGGGCCTGGCCGACGGCACCATCGACGCGCTGGTGTCTGACCACACGCCTGTTGACGAAGACGCCAAGACTTTGCCCTTTGCCGAAGCCGAGCCGGGCGCCACAGGGCTTGAGTTGCTGCTGGGCCTGGCCTGCAAATGGGGTACTGACAGCGATGCTGGTCTGCAGCGCGCACTGGCGGTGCTTACGAGTGAACCCGCGCGGGTGCTGGGCAATGCGCTTGGCACGCTGCAGGCCAGCGCGGGGCAGCTCGTTAAAGGCGGCGTGGCCGATATCTGCATATTTGACCCCGCCGGTGAATGGACAGTCGAGCCCGCCGCCTTGCGCAGCCAGGGCAAGCACACACCGTTCTCGGGCCACCAGATGCCTGCGCGCGTGCGCTGGACGATCGTGGGCGGACAGCTCGCTTATGAAGCTCCTGACGCTTCACACTGAGGCGCTGCTTCCGTATGAAATGGCTTCACTTTTGTGGGACCTTGTTGCGCGCCATCGTGCATGCCGTCCAGGGTTTCTGGACGATCAAGACTGCTTTCCCCAAACTTCCCCAGGCTGAGCAGGAGGCCCGCGTACAGGCATGGGCCGGGGCCATGCTGTGCATCGTGGGCATTGAACTGGTGGTCAATGGCACGCCGCCGGCCACCGGCCCGGTGTTGCTGGTGGCCAACCATATTTCGTGGCTGGACATCCTGGTGATGCATGCCTCGCGCCATTGCCGCTTTGTCTCCAAGGCGGATGTGCGGGACTGGCCCTTTGTGCGCACGCTGTCAGACGGCGCGGGTTCCCTCTACATCGAGCGCGAGTCGCGGCGCGATGCTCACCGCGTCGTCACGCAAATGGCGGACCGCCTCCGCGCGGGCGACATCCTGGCGGTGTTCCCTGAAGGCACGACGGGCGACGGCATCACCCTCAAGCACTTTCACGCCAACCTTATCCAGGCGGCCATTGAAGCGTCTGTGCCGGTGCAGCCGGTGGCACTGAAGTTCATCGACGCCGCCAGCGGCGCGACCAGCTTCGCCCCCAGTTATGTGGATGACGAAACCCTGGTCGGATCGATTTGGCGCACCCTGACTGCGCCGCCGCTCAAGGCGGTCGTTACCTTTGGCGAGGTGCAGGCCCCGCAAGGCCAGACCCGCCGGGTGTGGGCGCAGGCGCTGCGGGAAGATATTGAGCGTCTGAGGCAGACGCAAGGGTAAAGTGGCCGGCGGAGCTAAGCGCGGCTAGGGCGCAGCAACGGTTTCACGGGGAAAGGTCACCACATGGTCGACCTCGGCACGTATGCCTATCCACTCGCCCAGCGCATGGTTGTGGTGCGACGGCACATGCGCCATCACCGTCTCGCCCGTCTGCAATTTGAGCGTGTACAAAAACTCCGAGCCGCGAAACGCCTTGCGCACGATCTGCGCTTTCACTGGTGCGTTGTCGTCATGCACGATGTCGTCGGCACGCAGCAGCACATCGCACAAGCCGCCGGCGTACGCCCCGGGCAGCGGACACTCCAGCATGTCCGTCAGGTCACCCAGCGCGGTGTGCACCACCACGTCGTCGCCGCGCTGCTCGATATGCGCTTGTGCGAATACCCCGTGGCCGATGAAGTCAGCCACAAATCGGGTGGCAGGGCGGTGGTACAGCGCATAAGCCTCATCCCACTGGTGCAGTTTGCCCTGGTGCATCACGCCGATGCGGTCCCCGATGGCAAAAGCTTCGAGCTGATCATGCGTGACGAACAGCGCCGTCGCGCCGGCCGCCTTCAGGATGCCGCGCACCTCGTGCGCCAGGCGCTCGCGCAGGTCCACGTCCAGGTTGGAAAACGGCTCGTCCAGCAACAGCAGGCGCGGCTGCGGCGCCAGCGCGCGGGCCAGTGCCACACGTTGCTGCTGGCCGCCCGAAAGCTCATGCGGAAAGCGCTTATGCACATTGCCCAGGCCGACCAGCTCCAGCACGTCTCCGACGCGCTGCTTGCGCTGAGCGGGCGTCAGATGAGTGAGCCCGAAGGCGACGTTGTGCGCAGCATCAAGGTGCGGAAACAGCGCGTAGTCCTGAAACACCATGCCGATGCGGCGGGATTCGGCCGGCACATGCAAGGCGGCGGTGCTCACCACATCCTTTGCCAGCGTAATGCTGCCAGCATTGGCCCGTTCAAGGCCAGCCACTGCGCGCAGCAAGGTGGTTTTGCCGCAACCTGAAGGCCCGATCAGAACCCCGATTTCCCCGGCCTGAAGGCTGAACGACACGCCGTCCACGGCGGGCTTTGTGCGACCGGCGTAATGCACGCCCAGCTGGGAGATATCCAGAAACATGCAGGTAATTGTAGATGCTTACAATTCTCATTTGCAGTGACTGACTGCAAAAGCGTGGCGAACGCAGGCGGGGGCAGGGCTCCTTCCCGCGAGAGGCCTTTTTGCTGAGGCTTTCCGGGGCTCCATGTTTCGCCGATATTTCCCTTCTGTTGTGCTGTTTTTGCTGGTCGGGCTGCTGACGCTGCCGGTGTTGGCCGTGGCTCTGTCCTGGCTGCAGTTCAACGGCGAAGCGCAATCCATCCTGCTGCAGATGCTGCAGACCGTGCTGCCCGACTACACCCGGACATCGCTGACGCTGTGCCTGTGTGTGGCGTTCGGTGTGGCGGTGGTAGGCATGGCGACCGCCAGCACGGTCACCTTGTTTGACTTCCCGGGGCGCCGGGTGTTTGAGTGGGCCCTGCTGCTGCCGCTGGCCATGCCGGCCTATGTGTTGGCCTATGCGTATACCGACTTTCTCCAATACGCCGGTCCGCTGCAGACCTGGCTGCGCGCCAGCTTCGGCCTGCAGGGCCGGCTGCTGCCCGAGGTGCGCAGCCTGGGTGGTGCCGTACTGGTCTTCACCGTCGCGCTCTACCCCTATGTGTACCTGCTTGCGCGCACGGCGCTGTCTGAGCGCGCCGTGCACCTGATGGAAGCCGCACGCCTGCTGGGCGCACCGCTGTCGCGCCGCATCCGTGGTGTGGCGCTGCCGCTGGCGCGCCCCGCCGTGGCCGCCGGCGTGGCGCTGGCCCTGATGGAAACTTTGGCCGACTTCGGCGTCTCCAGTTATTTCGGCATCCAGACCTTCACCGCCGGCATCTACAAGGCGTGGCTCTCGATGGACAACCGCATCGCCGCGGCGCAGCTGGCGACCGTGCTGCTGTTCTTCGTCGCGCTGCTGCTGTGGATAGAGCACAGCGCGCAAAAGCGCATGCGCTTTGCCACCGGCCGCGGCGCGCGCGCCGGCGCGCAAGACGCGGCCCCCGTGCAGTTGCGCGGCCTGCGCGCCGTTTCGGCCTGGCTCGTGTGCGCCGTGCCCATCGCGCTGGGCTTTGTGTTGCCGGTGCTCTTTATGCTGCGCCCGCTGGTGCTGGGGTGGGACAACCTGCTTTGGGACAAATTCATTGGCTGGACGCTCAGCAGCATTGGCCTTGCAGGCTTGAGCGCACTGTTGGCCACCGCGCTTGCCTTGGGCCTGGCCTTTGCGGTGCGCCGGCAGCCGGGCCTGCTTACCCGCGCTGCCGTGCACCTGGCGGGTCTGGGTTATGCCGTGCCCGGCGCGGTGATTGTGGTGGGCCTCCTGCTGCCCGTGGGCTGGTTGCAGGCCGCTGCGCCGCAGACCAGCGCGGGCTATTGGGTCACCGCCACCATCCTCGGTGTGGTCTGGGCTTACCTGGTGCGCTTCAGCGCCGTGGCACTGCAAAGCCTGCAAAGCGGCTACTCGCGCATCCCGGCCAGCTTTGACGACAGCGCGCGCATGCTGGGCACCAGCGGCCTGGGCATCCTCAGCCGCGTTCATTGGCCGCTGCTCAAGCGCTCGGTGGCGGCAGCGGGCCTGCTGGTGTTTGTCGATGTGATGAAAGAGCTGCCCGCCACGCTGGTGCTGCGRCCCTTCAACAGCGACACCCTGGCCGTGATCACCTACCAGCTCGCGCGCGACGAGCGGCTTGGTGAGGCCGCCTTGCCCGCGCTGGCGCTGGTGCTGGTGGGTTTGCTGCCCGTCGCGCTGCTCAGCCGCACGCTGCGGTCAAAGTAAACGCAACCAGGCACTTCCCGTCAGCCGCACTCAGGCCTTGGCCTTGATGTAGCGGTATTCCTGCATCAGGCCGCCAGAGCCGCAGGCTTCGCCACGGGCTGCGATTTTTCATCTTTGGTGTCGCTGCCGTCCACCACCTTGATGTCGAAATAAAAACAGTTCTTGCCCTGGCCGGCGTGCCATGCAGTTACGTTCCGGCCAGGAAGCCGTTGCGAATTTTGTTGCTTTTCTTCGCGCAATGGCACGTTCTCGCAGCGCGGCGCCGAGCCTGTAAGCATGAGCCTACGCTCATCAAATACGGGGGCCTACGGTGGGAGAAAAAGAACGAGCGTACGGTGTGAACATGCCGCCCGGACGACATGGGACATAAGTGCGACGGGCGAATTTATCAACTGACGTTCAGGAGAACACCATGAACAAGGACCGCGTGGAAGGCAACTGGCTTCAATTCAAAGGCAAAGTCAAAGAACAGTGGGGCAAGCTCACTGACGACGACCTCGATGTAGTCGCCGGCAAACGCGACCAGTTGCTGGGCCGCATCCAGGAGCGCCACGGCCTCAGCAAGGATGAGGCTGAGAAGCAGGTCGCCGCCTGGAAAGACCGCAACCCGACCGATTTTTTTGAGCGCTATTGATCCGCCGTTGAGCGTTCCAGCGTCCATCCATAACCAATCCATAACTCCAACTCATCCAAAGGAAAATCCATGAAAACCAAATTACTGATGCTGACCGCTGTGATGTCCTGTGCTTTTGCCGGCCAGGCCCTGGCTATGACCAAAGAGGAACATAAAGCCGAGAGCAACCGCATCTCGGCCGACTACAAAGCCGGCCGCGACAAGTGCGCCACCTTGAAAGACAATGCCAAAGACATCTGCGTGGCCGAAGCCAAAGGCGCTGAAAAAGTCGCCAAGGCCGAACTGGAAGCCCAGTACAAGCCCAGCCCGCGCAACACCGAAAAGGTGGCCCTGGCCAAAGGCGATGCCGCCTACGACGCCGCCAAGGAAAAGTGCGACGACCTGAAAGGCAATGAGAAGGACGTTTGCGTGAAAGATGCCAAAGCGGCCCACGTCAAAGCCAAGGAAGACGCCAAGGTCGCCAAGACCTCAGCCGACACCAGCAAGAACAAGACTGAAAAAGTGACCGAAGCCAAGAAGGACGCCAGCGCCGAAAAGCGTGAAGCCGACTACAAAGCCGCCAAGGAGCGTTGCGATGCGCTTACCGGCGCCCCGAAGGACACCTGCCA
>NZ_JBFUCA010000163.1:0-8042 GCF_056405475.1 Polaromonas sp. P1_G4 | reverse complement strand
CGCATGGCCCTGTAGGACAAGGGCGCAGCTCAGCGCAACTTCAGAACCGCCAAGGCTTTAAGGGCAAGTAAGCGCTCATTGACGCACCAACCGGGAAGGCGTCCGGCTTATTTGCCAAAGATGCCGCGCAGGCTTTTACCGACCTTTTCGCCCACACCAGCGCCGGCCCCGGTACCCACGCCAGGCAACAGCACGGTGCCGATGGCGGCCCCCAGCAGCGCCGCACGCGACAGCGTGACTTCCGGGTTGTCCAGCGTACCGCCCACCACCAGCGGCACACCCACAGCGCCACCAATGGCACTGCCGATCTTGCTGTCGCCGGCCAGGGTCACACTGACCTGCCCGCTCAGGGCCTTGGCGGACGAGACCGCCACATTGCCGGTGGCGCTCAAGGCCCCGGAGCTCGCCACCAGGTTGGTCAGCTGCGCCGACCGCCCCAGGGTGCTGACCTGCCCGGCCAAGGTATCCAGCCGGGTCTGGCCACCACGGCTCAGCCCCACCGTTTTGACCGCCTTGGCCAGGTCCAGCCCGTTCACCACCGCATCGCGCACCGTGAAGGTGGTGTGGCTCTGCAGCGCATCCACCAGCGCAGCCGTGGTGGCAGCGCGCGCATTGAGCGTGGTCGTGGCGTCAAGCTGGCCGGTCAGGGCCTTGGCGGGCGCCGTCAGCGCAGACACCTCGACACCGCTGGTTTTCAGTTGCCCCTGCAGCACCAGTTCTTCCGCCGAGCGCGCCACCGGCTGCGCCTTCGCGCCCGGCTTGGCGGCTGCCGTTGCTGCTGCGGCCGCCACAAAACCGCGCTGCAGGCCCAGGCGGCCTTCCAGCTTGCCGCCGCCCACCTTCACAAGCAAATCCCACTGGGCGGCACCGCCGGCCTCGCCGGCTTGCGCTTCCACGCGTTGCAGCGTTGCTTCCAGGCCCT
Source organism: Polaromonas sp. P1_G4 (assembly GCF_056405475.1). NCBI lineage: Bacteria > Pseudomonadati > Pseudomonadota > Betaproteobacteria > Burkholderiales > Comamonadaceae > Polaromonas > Polaromonas sp. P1_G4. The sequence continues at coordinate 7,120 of NZ_JBFUCA010000163.1, read as the reverse complement.
GAAGGTTGCCTTCTGTCAATTTGAGCGAAGCGTTCTCCGGCAGGCCGTCGGCGCCCAGGCTGGCCTCGCCCTTGACCGTGGTACGTGCGCCGGTGGTGTTCACCCAGGTGACGTCGTCCAGCACCGTGCGGCGCGGCAACCAGTCAAGCCGGTTCATTTCCGGGCCCGTGTTGGCTGCAGATGCCGGCGCACCCGGCTTGGCGGGCGCGGCCTGCTTCTTCTTTTGCAGCAACAGGAGCAGCGCATCAATGCCCTGCTGCGGCAACACCGCCCGGCGCACCCGCAGGGTGGCCACTTCCAGGCGCCCCTGCAACAGCGGGCGCCACTCGGGCCGCACTTCCACGCGCTCCAGCGTCAGCGGCGGCTTGCTTTGCACGGAAATGCCGCTCAGCGCCACAGCGGGCAAAGGCCAGATGTCCACCGCCACCCGGTCCAGGGTCATGGGAACGCCCAGCGCGGCCGACGCCTCCCGCTCAACGCGCTGGCGGAAGTCGTCCGTGCTGACCCAGCGGTGCAAGGTGTAGGCCACCACGGCCAGAAGCACCATCAAGCCGAGGGCCAGGAACACCAGCCATTTGAAAAGTTTTGCCATGCGGCTATTGTGGCGCGCCGGCCAGCAATAATCCGCCGTTCCGGCTAGCATCAGGGGCTGTGCGACATTCCCGCCACACTCCCGCCGCACTTTGCTACCCCACAAAGGACAAGACACCATGAAACTTTACTACTCCCCCGGCACCTGCTCCCTGTCACCCCACATCACGCTGCACGAGTCGGGCCTGAAGTTCGAGCATGTGCTGGCGCCCACCAAAACCCACCAGCTGGAAGACGGCACCGACTACTACACCATCAACCCGCTGGGTTATGTCCCGCTGCTGGAGCTGGACGACGGCACGCGCATCGCCGAAGGCCCGGCCATCGTGCAGTACATCGCCGACCAGGTGCCGGAGAAGAAACTCGCACCCGCCAACGGCACGCTGGAGCGCTACAAGCTGCAGTCGTGGCTGACTTTTGTCGGCACCGAACTGCACAAGGGCTTCAGCCCGCTGTTCAATGCCGCCACACCGGCCGACTACAAGACTATCGTCATCGACAAGCTGCTGTCGCGCTTCAAGTGGGTGGACAGCCAGCTTGCCGGCAAGCAATACCTGATGGGCGATGCCTTCAGCGTGGCTGATCCTTACCTCTTCACTGTGACCAACTGGGCACCGCGGGTGGGGGTGGATATTTCGGGGTTTGCGAACATTGCTGCGTTTCGTGAGCGTGTGGCGGCACGCCCCTCTGTTCAGGCGGCGATGAAGCATGAGGGATTGCTGAAATAAGTGACGCCTCCCGGACGCTGATCGCAGTTTGCGTTCCGGGGCCGGGGTTGCCGGCGGCAACTCACTTTCTTTTGCTTCGCCAAAAGAAAGTAAGCAAAGAAAAGGTGACCCTGGTTCCTGCGTCCCTCCGCTTCGCTGCGGGCAACCTGCGGTGCTCGGTCCAGCCGGGGTCAAAAACAACTCGCTTCGCTCAGACAAGTTTTTGCCCTGATCCGTCTGGCCCTCCGCTCCTCGGCGCATCCACAAGGGGCGAGCGGAATCGGAAGCGGGGACAAGTAGTTGCAATAGCACGATTCAAGCAACCCGTGTTGGGCAAGCCAATCGAAACAGGGCCAAACTGGCCCTGTTTTCATTCAAGCCTCCATTCAGGATCTCTTCATGCCCACCCTATTCGACTCCAACAAAGCCGGTGACCTGGCCCTTGCCAACCGCATCGTGATGGCGCCGCTCACACGCAACCGCTCACCCAACGCCATCCCGACTGACATCGCGCAGATTTACTACGGCCAGCGCGCCAGCGCCGGGCTGCTGATCACCGAGGCCACGGCCGTCAGCCATCAGGGCCAGGGCTATGCCGACGTGCCGGGCCTGTACGGCAGCGAGCAGCTCGACGCCTGGAAGGAAGTGACCCGTGCAGTACATGCCAAGGGGGGCAAGATCGTTGTGCAGCTCTGGCATGTGGGCCGTGTGTCGCACACCAAGCTGCAGCCTGAGGGCGGCAAGCCGGTCGCGCCTTCGGCCATCACCGCCAAGACCAAGACGGTGCTGATCGAGGACGGCGTGCCGACCTTTGTTGAAACCTCTGAACCGCGCGCGCTCACGGCAGCAGAAATCCCTGGCATCGTGCACACCTTTGCGGCAGCGGCGCGTAACGCCGTCGAGACGGCCGGTTTTGACGGCGTCGAGATCCACGGCGCCAACGGCTACCTGCTCGACCAGTTCCTCAAAGACGGCAGCAACAAGCGCACCGACGACTACGGCGGCAGCATCGAAAACCGCGCCCGCCTGCTGCTGGAAATCACGCGAGCTGTCACGGACGCGGTAGGCGGCGGCAAAACCGGCATTCGCCTGTCGCCCGTCACACCCGCCAACGACGTGCATGACAGCAACCCGCAGCCGCTGTTTGACTACGTGGTCAAGCAGCTTGCCACACTCAATCTCGCCTACATCCACATCATCGAAGGCGCCACCGGCGGCCCGCGCGAAATCGACGACCGCCCGTTCGACTACAAGGCACTCAAGGCCGCCTACCGTCAGGCCGGCGGCAAGGGCGCATGGATGGTCAACAACGGCTACGACCAGGCCCTGGCTGAAAAAGCTGTCGCCAACGGCGCCGACCTGGTCGCCTTCGGCAAGCCCTACATAGCCAACCCGGACCTGGTGGAGCGGCTGCGCGCTGGCGCACCGCTCAATATCCCCGACAAGGCCACCTTCTACGGCGGCCGCGAAAAGGGCTACACAGACTATCCAGCGCTATCAAATTAATAGCTTCTCGCGCCCGTTCAGATTGCCTGAACGGGCCTTTTCATCCATGAACCCGATCTAGGCCCGGTTCGGTGCCGCCAGGCGCAGGCCGTGCAGCGCGGCTTCCTGCGGGTCGGCGGCCAGCGTCACCGCGCTCACCACAGCCACACCGCCCACGCCGCAGTCCATCACGCCGGCGATGCGGTCCAGCGAGATGCCGCCTATCGCCACCACCGGGTAGGGCGAGGCCCGCAGGGCCCAGTCGCGCAGCTGCTCCAGCCCCACCGGCTCATAAGGCATGACCTTGAGCGTCGTCGGGTAGACAGGGCCGATGGCCAGGTAAGACGGCTGCACCGCATGCGCGCGCACAAGTTCAGCCGGTGTGTGGGTGCTCAGGCCCAGCCGCACACCGCCGGTGCGCAGCGCATCCAGGTTGGCCGTGTCCAGGTCTTCCTGGCCCAGGTGCACCCCGTAGGCGCCGAAATCCAGCGCCAGCTTCCAGTGGTCGTTGATGAAAACCTGCGCGCCCTTGATGCCGCGCCCTGCTTCAATCGCCGCCTGTACTTCGGCAGCAATTTCCCCCGGCGTGTGGTCCGCCGCCTTGATGCGCAGCTGGACAGTGCGCACGCCCCAGCCCAGCAGACGTTTGATCCAGGCCGCATCGGGCACCACAGGGTAAAAACCAATCGGGCCGGTCAATGGGGCAAAGGCGGGTGTTTTCATCGGAAGTCCAGTCAGGGTGCGTGCCAGAAGGGTACGCCGACCGTCGGCGTGGAAGCCTGCGCGGCCGCGCGCTCCGGCATGGGGGTTGACTCATAGGCGGCGCGGCCGGCAGCCACGCCGTCGGCAAACGCCCGCGCCATACGCACCGGGTCGCCGGCCTGCGCCACCGCGGTGTTCAGCAGCACCGCATCAAAGCCCAGCTCCATCACCGCCGCGGCATGCGAAGGCCGGCCGATGCCGGCATCCACCACCAGCACCGCATCGGGCAGGCGGCGGCGCATGGTTTCCAGCGCATAAGGGTTCAACGGCCCGCGGCCCGTGCCGATGGGCGCGGCCCAGGGCATCACGGCCGCGCAGCCCGCGTCGCGCAGGCGCTGGGCTATCACCAGGTCATCCGTCGTGTAGGCAAAGACGGCGAAGCCCTCTTTGGCCAGCACCGTTGCGGCGTGCAGGGTGGCGTGCGTATCGGGCTGCAAGGTGTAGTCGTCGCCGATCACCTCCAGCTTGATCCAGGTCGTGCCAAAAATCTCGCGCGCCATCTGCGCCAGCGTGATCGCTTCCTCGGCGCTGTGGCAGCCCGCCGTATTGGGCAGGATGTGGCAACCCAGCGCCTGGATGCGCTGCCAGAAGCTGTTGCCGCCACCGCTTTCCGGCTGCAGGCGGCGCAGGCCCACCGTCAGCACTTCGCACCCGCTGGCACGCACCGCATCGCTCATCACTTGCGGCGAGGGGTAATGCGAGGTGCCAAGGAAGAAGCGGCTGGACAAAGTCTTGCCACCGACCGTCAGGGGCTGGCCGTGGGCAATAGAAGGTAACGCAGATGTTGTCATATCAAGCGTTCCGCAAAAGTATCGCGATGCCAGCAGACGCCGCGGAACTGGCTCCGCCAGGCCGCTGGTGTCGCCCCCTGCAAGGGGGGAAGGTGCTACACGCAGTGAGCATCCGACGGGGGTGTGCCATTTCTAGCCTCCGGTGATAGGCGTGACCACGTCGACGCGGTCGCCGTCTTGCAGCGCACGCTCCGGCCACTGCGGCCGCGGCACAAACCCGTTGTTGATGGCGCAGGCAAAGGCGCTCTTGAAGTCGTAGCCCCGCGCCTGCAGCAAAGCCTGCAGGGTTGACGCATCGGTTTCCATGCGTTCGCCGTTCAAAGAGATCTGCAATGTTGTCGTCGTCATGTCATTCATTCTCCGTACCCCAGGAGTTTATGGACAAGCCCGTCCACCAGCGCGGGCGCACACAGATAACCATGCCGGTACAAGCCATTGATATGCCAGACACCGTTGCGCAGCGCAATCGCCGGCCGGTGGTCGTCCAGCGCGGGCCGCAGCGCAGCCGCCAGGCGCAGCACCCTGGCCTCGCCAAACGCCGGGTGCAGGCTGTGCAGCGCACTGGCGAGCTCGAGCGTGGAGCGCAAGGTCACCGGCCCGCTGTCTTCCGACTCCAGTTCGGTCGCGCCGACGACAAAGCGGTGGCCGGGCCGTGGCGCCACATACAGCTGGTAGCGCGGATGCATCAGACGCACCGGGCGCTGCAACGTCACGCCGGCGCATTCCACCGTCAGCACCTCGCCGCGCACGCCGCGCAGCTGCGGCCAGCCTTCCTTCGCACCCACACCGCGTGCGTCCACCGCAATATCCACACGATGAGTTTGCCCGGCGCAGACGATGCGCCCCTCTTCCACGGCGTTGACCGCCTGACCTTCGAGCCAGGTACCGCCCAGCCTGTCGATCTCCACCGCCAGCGCGGCCATCCACTGGTCATTGGCCAGCTGGCCTTCGCCCTCCAGCAACAAGCCACCGCCAAAGCGCCCGGCAAATGCCGGCTCGGCACGGCCCAGCGCAGCGGCATCAAGCGCCTGTACCTGCGCGCGTGACGCATCAGGCAGCTTGTGCATCAGCAGGCGGGTGAAATGTTCCAGCGAACTCTGGTCGGGCGCATGGGCCACCACCAGCGTACCTTCGCGCCGGAAATACACCGGCAAGCCTTCAGCCTCCAACTCTGCAATCCACTCCGGCCACAGCTGCATGGAGCGCTGGCCCAAGGCAAACACGGCCTCGTCCGCCACCGCCAGTTCCGCCAGCGGCGACAGCATGGCCGCCGCCGTCATCGAGGCCGTGGCCAGATCGTCACGCGCCCGCGCATCGAACAGGCTGACGCGGCAGCCTGCACGCAGCAGGCGCCAGGCCAGCGTGCGGCCGGCCAGGCCCGCGCCCGCAATACCGATGTGCAAAGTGCTCATGTCAGGGACGGCTCCGAAACAACTCAGGAATAGATCTCGCTCCCGCCTTCGCGGAACTCCTTGGCCTTTTCCTCAAAGCCGGTGGCGATCTGCTTGATGGGAATTGTCGTGGCTGCCGGCGCCAGCGTGGTGCTGGCCGGGTTAAGCCGGGCAAACTCGCGCACCTCCTGCGAGATTTTCATCGAGCAGAACTTCGGCCCGCACATCGAACAGAAATGCGCCACCTTGGCGTTCTCTTTGGGCAGCGTTTCGTCGTGATAAGCCATCGCCGTGTCGGGGTCGATCGCCAGGCGGAACTGGTCTTCCCAGCGGAACTCAAAGCGCGCTTTCGACACCGCGTTGTCCCACATCTGCGCGCCCGGGTAGCCCTTGGCCAGGTCGCCCGCATGCGCGGCGATCTTGTAGGCGATCAGGCCCTGCTTCACATCGTCGCGGTTCGGCAGGCCCAAATGCTCTTTCGGCGTCACGTAGCACAGCATGGCCGTGCCGTACCAGCCGATGTTGGCTGCGCCCATGGCAGAAGAGATGTGGTCATAACCCGGCGAGATGTCGGTGATCAGCGGGCCCAGCGTGTAGAAAGGCGCTTCAAAACAAGCTTCAAGCTGCTTGTCTACGTTTTCTTTCACCAGCTGCAGCGGCACGTGGCCCGGGCCTTCAATCATCACCTGCACATCGTGCTTCCAGGCGATCTGCGTGAGCTCGCCCAGCGTGTGCAGCTCGGCAAACTGCGCTTCGTCGTTCGCATCGGCAATCGAGCCGGGGCGCAAGCCATCACCCAGCGAGAAGCACACGTCATACGCCTTCATGATCTCGCAGATCTCGTCAAAGCGTTCGTACAAAAAGCTTTCCTTGTGATGCGACAAACACCACTTGGCCATGATGGAGCCGCCACGCGAGACGATGCCCGTCAGGCGATTCGCCGTGAGCGGCACATAGGCCAGGCGCACGCCGGCGTGGATGGTGAAGTAGTCAACGCCCTGCTCCGCCTGCTCGATCAGCGTGTCGCGGAAGATTTCCCAGGTCAGGTCTTCGGCCTTGCCGTTGACTTTTTCCAGCGCCTGGTAGATCGGCACCGTGCCGATGGGCACCGGCGAGTTGCGCAAAATCCATTCGCGCGTTTCATGGATGTTCTCACCCGTCGACAAGTCCATCACGGTGTCTGCGCCCCAGCGAATCGACCAGACCAGCTTGTCGACTTCTTCCTCAATGCTCGAGGTGACCGCCGAGTTGCCGATGTTGGCATTGACCTTGATCAGGAAGTTGCGACCGATGATCATCGGTTCGCTCTCGGGGTGGTTGATGTTGTTCGGGATGACGGCGCGGCCGCGCGCCACTTCGTCGCGCACAAACTCGGCCGTGATCTGCTCCGGAA
>NZ_JBFUCA010000162.1:0-8056 GCF_056405475.1 Polaromonas sp. P1_G4 | reverse complement strand
ATTCTCTTCATCTGTTGCAATCCCCTCAATTGACAACCAAGCTGGAGAGAACCGTGACATCACCATCGAACCTGATCGCCGACCCGGCCCTGACAAACGAGCCCATCAACATCAACGAGGAAGCCTCCCTGAAATACTGGGTCAGCGCACTCGATTGCAGTGAGCTTGAACTGCGCGTTGCCGTGGCGGAAGTAGGCCCTGCCGCCAAAGACGTGAGCAATGAACTCGGGCGGTCTTTATGAGTGCCGCCGTTCCCGATGCGCCCGGGCCGCTCGCGGTGCGGGTGAAGGAGCCGTCAGCGGGTCTTTTTTACTGGGTGGTCACGCAGCTGTCAGCCGAAGAGCACATGGCGGACCTGCGCATTGAAGGTTCCGACCACCCGTACCCCACGCATGAAGCGGCGTTGCAGGCCGGCGCTGCTTGCCTCAAGGCGTTAAAAACCGGTCCCTTGCAGTCACTGGACTCCTGATAAACCCCGATAAGGTCTGTTAGAGCCCGTTGTGGGGGCCAAGGCCACGCAGGGAAACGGGCTCAGGTGCCTTTGATGCGCCGCAAGGCCTGGAGCCACATGTCGCGGTACATGACCCAGTCTCCCATGAAGCTGTAGAGTGGCCGCTTGAACGAGGCGGGCCGGTTCTTCTCGAATCCGAAATGCCCGATCCATGCAAAGCCGTAGCCGCACAGCAGGCCGGCCAGCAGCCACCACGGATTGCGGGTCATCAGCAGCGCTGCCAGGCAGAGCAGCGTGAGGCTTGAGCCTGCAAAGTGCAGGCGGCGGCAGGTCGCGTTGCGGTGCTCGCCCAGGTAGAAGGGGTAAAAATCCGCGAAAGACGCAAAGCTGCGGGGATCAACGGGTGTCGTGACGCCGGTTTCGGCCGCATCGGGGCTGATGGCATTCATGGGTTTGTCTCCTGCGCCGGATATCCGGTGGTGCTCCTTATTTTGCGGCGCTGGCCATAATAGTCAATCCATGGCCACCCGGCCCCTGCATCCTTTATGCACTCTTGCGTCTGCATGCCATCTGCTTTGCTTCCAGAGATTCCCCACAGCGAACCACCGGTAATGGCCGCTCCCACGCGCTGGGTGATTTGCCTCTGCGCGGACTGGTGCGGCCTTTGCCGCGACTACGGCGCCGTCTTCTCGGAAATGGCCTTGCGCTATCCGGAAAGCCGGTTTGTCTGGCTGGACATTGAAGATGAAGCCGCGTTGGTCGGCGACCTGGAAGTGGAGACCTTTCCCACGCTGCTGATTGCTGATGCGGGCGGCACGCGCTTTCTGGGTCCCCTGACGCCGCATGCGCAAACCCTTTCCCGCCTGCTGGAGTCGCTGGAGCAGACCGACGTCAGGCCCGTGCCCCATTTGCCATCCACACAGGCGCTGTTGCAGGCGCTGGAAGCGGCGCCGCACCGTGTGGGCGCGCAACGCCAGGTCAGGTAGCCGTCGTTGAAAACGGCGCCTTCAGAAAACCCCTGAAGCGCGCACGGCCGCCGCGTGTGGGGCTGGTGGTCAGGCGGTAGTGCGGAAAGCGCTGAAGAAACCGGCCAATGGCAATGCGGCCTTCAAGCCGCGCCAGGCTAAGCCCGGCACACTGGTGAATGCCGAAGCCGAAGGCCAGGTGGCGGTTGTCCTGGCGTGCCAGGTCCAGATGTTCGGGGTTGGAAAACTGTGCCGGGTCGCGGTTCGCGGCCCCAATGCATAGCGTCAGCAACGCGCCTTCGGGCAAGTCCACACCGCCCACCTGGCAGGCCTTGAGCGCGCGGCGGTTGCCCAGCTGGTTGGACGGCTCAAAACGCAGGAATTCATCGATTTCAACAGTTAAATCGGCCTCTAGCCCTTTATCGATGTGCGCGAGCAGCTCTGATTTTGATAGCAACTGTTGCTTCGCCTGCGGCCATTCCTGCAGCAGTACCAAGGCATTGCCGATCAGATTGGTCGTGGTTTCGTGGCCGGCGTTCAGGATGAACACGCAGTTTTGCAGCAATTCGGTTTCGCTGAGTCTTTCACCCGACACTTCTTCGCCGATCAGCCGTGTCAGCACATCGTGTTCCGGGTCACCCGGGTGTTTGCGCCGGTCCGCCACCAGGTCCTTGAGGTAGCCCGTGAAGTCCCGCACGCTGCCATTGCCCAGGGCTTCCTGTTCGGGCGTCAATTTGGGCTCCAGCGCGCCGAGTATGGCCAGCGACCAGGCGCGAAGCGGCGCCCGGTCGGCATGCGGCACGCCCAGCAGGTTGCCGATGATCTCCACCGGGATCGCCGAAGCAAAATCCTCAATCAAATCACCACCGCCCCGGCGCTCGATCGCATTCAGCAAGCTATCGACCAGCGTGATGAGCCCGGGCTCCATATCAGCAATGGCGCGCCGCGTGAGGGCGCCCATGATGAGTTTGCGAACGCGCGTGTGAAGCGGCGGGTCGTTGAACACCAGGCTGGTGGTGTGGTGTTCAAACAGGGCCGAGCCCGCTCCGTATTTGGGCCCGAACTCCACCTTCTTGTCCGAGCTGAAGGTCTGCGCGTCGCGGTACACCGCCACCAGGTCGGCATAACGCGTGAGGAACCAGGAACCGTCCGGCATGCGCTTGACGGGCTCGGTTTCGCGCAGCAGCGCATACACCGGATAGGGGTTGGCGTAAAAATCCGGCGGCAAGGCGCGCAGGTCGAAGCTGGCGGCGATTTCCTGCGCACGCTGCTGCGTCATCGCCGGCGTGGCCGTCAGCACGCTCATGGCTTGATGAAATCCTTCAGCGCAAACAAGACTCCTTCGGGTGCTTCGGTCATCATCTGGTGGCCGGCCTGCAGCATCACCGTCCTGGCATTTTTGGCTTTGGTCTGCAGCGGCGCCGCCATTTTTGGCAAGGTCATGGAATCGTTTTTGCCCAGGATGAACAGCACCGGGCACTGTACTTTTTCAATGGCCGCTTCGCCGCCGGTGTAGTCGTCGCAGGCCTTGAAGCCGCGGTGGAACAGGTTGACTTTGGTATTGCTGGCCAGCACCCGTTTCATGAGCGCCTTCGACCCCCCATACAGCCAGGTGCCCGGGCCCAGCGACGAGGGCGGCGGCGCCAGCATGGAATGCGAGAAAGTGTTGACCATTTCGATGGCCTTCATCGGCTGGTTCAGTGCGTTGTCCAGCAGCGCGGGCGAAACCTTCATCGGCGCGGCGGTTCCCAGCAGCGCCAGGTGCGTCACCCTGTGCGATGCAGTGGACGCCGCGTGCAGCGCCGTGAGGGAGCCAAAGCTGTGGCCCACCAGTGAGGCGCTCTTGATGCCGGCTGCACCGAGCAGCGCGATGATGAAGGCCGCCGCTTCTTCGACCGACTGCGGCGGCTCACCTTCGCTTTTGCAATGGCCGGGCAAGTCGGGTGCCAGCACGTTGAAGCCGTGGTGCGCGAAGTAGCGGGTCTGCAGTATCCAGATGCTGTGGTCGTTGAGCACACCGTGGATAAACACGACAGTGGGTTTGGCCGCATCGAAAGGTTTGCCGCCGGTGTAGCAATAGGTTTTGTGGCCGTTGACGTCGAGGTACATGCTTTAAGCCCCCGCTTTCACGGCGGCTTTTTCTGCCGCCTTGAGGGCGCGCTTGAGGTCGTCCAGCAGGTCGTCCGGGTCTTCCAGGCCAATCGACAGGCGGATCGTGCCTTGTGTGATGCCGCCGGCCGCCAGTGCTTCGTCGCTCATGCGGAAATGCGTGGTGCTGGCTGGGTGGATCACCAGGCTGCGGCAGTCGCCAACGTTGGCCAGGTGGCTAAAGACTTTCAGCGCCTCGATGAAGGCCTTGCCCTGTTCGCGGTTGCCCTTGATGTCGAAGCTGAACACCGAACCGGCGCCGCGCGGCAGCAGCTTTTTGGCCAGCGCGTGGCTGGGGTGCGATTCGAGCATGGGGTGGCCCACACGCGACACCAGCGGGTGGCTGGCAAGAAAATGCACCACCTTCTCGGTGTTGCCCATGTGCCGCGCCATGCGCAACGGCAGGGTTTCAATGCCCTGCAAAATCAGCCAGGCCGTGTGCGGGCTCATGCAGGCGCCGAAGTCTCGCAGGCCCTCACGCCGCGCGCGCAGCAGGAAGGCGCCCACGGTGCTTTCCTCGCTGAACACCATGTTGTGAAAGCCTTCGTACGCTTCGGTCAGTTCGGCAAATTTTCCGGACTTTTCCCAGTCGAAACTGCCGCCGTCCACCACCACGCCGCCAATGACCGTGCCGTGGCCGCTCAGGAACTTGGTGGCCGAGTGGTAGACCAGGTCGGCGCCGTGGTCAAAGGGCTTGATGAGCCAGGGGGAGGTGAGGGTGGAGTCCACCAGCAGCGGCACGCCGGCGTCATGGGCGATGCTCGAGACCGCTTCGATGTCCAGCACATCGAGGCCCGGGTTGCCCACGGTTTCACCGAAGAAAAGTCTGGTGTTGGGCCGCACGGCAGCGCGCCAGCCATCCAGGTCGCCGGGCTTGACGAAGGTGGTGTCGATGCCGAAACGGCGCAAGGTGTAGTGCAGCAGGTTCTGGCTGCCGCCATACAGCGCGGTGCTGGCCACGATGTGCGAACCGGCGCCCATCAAGGTGGCAATCGCCAGGTGCAACGCCGCCTGCCCGCTGGACGTGGCGATCGCGCCTATGCCGCCTTCCAGGGCCGACACGCGTTGCTCCAGCACCGCATTGGTCGGGTTGCTGATGCGCGAATAGACGTGGCCCGCACGTTCGAGGTTGAAGAGGCTGGCCGCGTGGTCGCTGGATTCGAAGACGAAAGAAGTCGTCAGGTGAATCGGCACGGCACGCGCGCCGGTGGTGGGGTCGGGCGCGGCGCCGGCGTGCAACGCCAGGGTGTCGAAGCCGGGGTCTGAGTAACCGGGCATGGGTTTGTCTCCAGTCAGAAAAAAGTGGCGGTGCGCCKGGCAATCGCAGGAGCCCGAACAGATTCTTGCAACCTGCCGTTTGATTGTGGGCTATATTTAAACTGAATTCCCTGTTGCCGCGCTGTGGTGGGACAATGAGGGCCGGCAAGCAGCACAACCGAGGAGATGGCCATGAAGGTTCTAGACATACTGCGCGTGAAGGGCAACACGCTTTACACCGTCCAGCCTGACGAACCCCTTGCCAAGGCGGCCCAGATCATGGCCGAAAAAGACATCGGCTCACTGGTCGTCATGGAGCACGGTGACCTGGTCGGCATGCTGACATTTCGCGAAGTGATTGTCTGCATCGTCAAAAACGGCGGCGAGATCGGCAGCACGCTGGTGCGTACCGCCATGGACGACCACCCGCTCACCTGCACGTCGGAGACCGAACTCGACGAAGTCCGCCGCATGATGCTGGAACGCCACGCGCGTTACATGCCCGTGATGAACCAGAAAGTCATGATGGGCGTCATCAGCCTCTACGACGTCGCCAAGGCCGTGGTGGACAGCCAGAACTTCGAAAACAAGATGCTCAAGGCCTACATCCGCGACTGGCCGGAGGAAGACGGCGCCGACCGCAGCTGAATATGAGGGGTACGGGCTTGACGGCGTTCTTTGCATAAAAGATGCCGCCAGCCCAATCAGCCCAATCAGCCCAATCAGGAGGAGCGCAAGGCGCTATCAAAATAATAGCCAGATACGCAAGGTATCTGGCCTGCTTTGCGGAGCAAGGCGATGGGAGCAGGGGTGCGCGACAACGCCAACAACGCCAACGGCCAGCTGTTTTATAGCTCCCTCTTCCTTTCCAGGCTTGCCGACCAGATACTGCTCTTCCTGGTTCCTCTGGTGGTTTTCGAAATCACGGGCAGCGTGGCCTGGTCCGGTATCGCCTTCACGGTAGAAACGCTCCCCCGCTTCCTGGCTTTTCCCGTGTGTGGCGCGCTGTGCGACCGGGTTTCGCCTCTCAAGCTTTTGCGCATCAGCCAGCTCTACCGCGCGCTCGTGTGCATCGGCGGGGCGGCCGCTTTTCAGTGGCTGGGCGGCATCGGCTGGCTGATTGCCCTGTCGGCGGTCTGCGGTGTGTTGACCACGCAKGGCCTGATGGCCCGCGAGGTCATGCTGCCGCAGATATTCAGGCAGCACCGCTTTGAAAAAGTGCTGGCCCATGCGCAGATTGCCGACCAGCTCGGCATGGTGCTGGGGCCCGTGCTGGCGTCAGTGCTGTTGCGCTGGGTGCCATGGCCCGCGGTGGTGGCAGCTACCGCGGCGCTCTTTCTGCTGGCCGACGGCGCCGTGACCTTGTGGCACCGGAAGAACCCGGTTGAGCTGGCCGCGCCCGAGACCGCCCCGGACCATTGGCTGCTGCCCATCCGCACCGCGTTTTCGCAGGTGCTGCACCTGCCGGGCCTGAAAAAAGTGATTGCGCTGGCAGCCGGCGTCAACCTGGTTATCGGCGTGACGCTCGCCACCTCGGCTGCGATGGTGACCGGGCTGCTGCAGCGCTCTGCGGGCGATTACGCGTTGCTGCAAACGGCCGGCGCTATTGCCACCGTCATCATCCTGCTGTTCATCGCCCGCACCGTGCTGCCCTTGCGCACCCTGGGCCTGGTGTCATACAGCGTGATGTTGGCCGGCGGCCTGCTCACGGGGCTGGCTGGCAACTTCTGGATGTACATCGCCGGTTTCTTGCTGGTGATCGGCTTTGACAAAATGTTCAACGTCTACATCCGCAGCCTGCGTCAGAAGATCATTCCACCGAGAGACCTCGGCAAGACCACTGGCGTGATTGTGATGCTCAACAATTTGTCGCAGCCGCTGGCGGGGATGCTGGTGGGGGTGTTTGCAGGGGTGATGGAGGGGCGTGGAGTGATTTTGGGATTGGTGGGCGCGATGGGTTTGATTGGGGCTCTGGTGGCATGGACGGAGCGGAGCGATGGCACGCGCGMATGAACACGGCTGTGCCTTYATCTTAAATATCAGGTTTGTATGAACGTAACTTCTTGCACCGAATGGGAAATCGAGTTGAACGAGGTGGATTCCACAGTGTCGTCGCTGAAAGCGCTCGTTGAACAATTAGCGCTTGCAGAGCGGTTGCCGCAAGGGCGCCTGGCGCTCAGCGCGGATGCTGGCCCGCGCCCGCTGTGGCAGCGCATTCTGGGTGCACGGCGATGGGTAGATATCTTTTTTGCGGTGGAGTGGTACGGCGAATATGCCAGTCTCATCTTTCTCGATGAAAACGGTAGCGAATACCGCGCTCTGGATCACGTAGCGCCTGTTTCGCCGTCTGAGGAAGTACGGACCAAGATCGCCCATGGTGAGATACGGCCTCACCTCATTGAAGAGTGCATGGGTAAAGACCGTGCATTCACGGCCATCAGGGAATTTCTGCAGTCGGGCGAGCGCCCTGCATGGCTGAGGTATCGCTATGTGCGGTGAGTTGCCTCCTCAAGCGTCAGGGGCCGTTGACATGGTGAAGAAATACTACGTCTGGGAAATCATCTCGTATGCATGGACCGAGATCGGAATCGAGGACACCGAATGCCGGCAACTTGTGCTGAAAGGCAATATCTCGGCGGATGACCTCAAGCTCGTCGATCGAATCATCTTCAGGGATGTCTGCGCCTCGTTTGCTTTCGACACCTTCCTGATTTTTCCGCTCATGCTGTGGATGATCATGCCTGACTGGGGATATGAAGAGAAGTACCTCAAGAAGCGTATGGAGCGTTGGTACGCCCGTCCGTATTGGCTTCACTTTCTGAACCCGATGCGATGCCTGGGCTATCCGCTTGCTGTGCTCATGGCGCTCAAGTACCGATCGATGCTGCGCAGAGTTGTGTTGAATGGGCACGATGGCGTCTAGGCAGAGCATCGGACTCTGCCGGCAAGCGCTCGCACACGATTCGACGTGGTGCTATTAATTCAGGAGCTGCTTGCGCCCGATTCCATTGGACTGGAGGCCGATTTTGTATGAATTTCAGCCCATGCTCGAGTGAATCATCTCCCGGACCCGCGGGTAGATTTGCTGATTCCACTTGCGTCCGCTGAACACCCCATAGTGCCCCACGCCGGTCTGCACATGGTGGGTTTTCATGTAGGGCCGGATGCCGGTGCACAGATCCTGCGCCGCTACCGTTTGCCCTACGGCGCAGATGTCGTCGCGTTCCCCTTCAAC
>NZ_JBFUCA010000161.1:0-8124 GCF_056405475.1 Polaromonas sp. P1_G4 | reverse complement strand
CGTCAAGACCACGGTCTATGCAACGGCTATCACACCGGCGGATATGGCCGGCTTGCCGGCGGCCGCCAGCGTGGCGCAAATCCAGGCCAGGGTGCTTGCCGCCGCGGGCTCGGACCTGGTGGAGAACCGCGTCTACGACAGGGACGGCCGGCTCACGGCCACGGTCAACGCCCTGGGCGAGGTGGTCAAGTACGTGTATGACGCGGCCGGCAACGTCATTGAGCGCGTGGCCTATGCAAACCGTGTCGCGATGTCCGGTGGCAGCGCCTGGGTGGCTGGCACGACTCCCGCACCGGCCGCCGATGCCGCACACGATCAGCGCCTGCGCACCGTGTACGACCAGCTTGGCCGCGCCGTGCTCTCCGTCGACGGAACCGGCGCCGTCGTCAAGCAGGTCTACGACTCCAACGGCAATGTGCTGGAGCGGCTGGCTTACGCCAGGCCGATAGCGCCGGCAACCACTGCCACCGCTGCGGCCATCACGGCCGCAGTCGTGGCTTCCGGCAGCGATGTGCGCGTGCGCAATGTGTACGACCAGGCCAACCGGCTGGTGTACCGTGCCGACGGCGTCGGCGCCGTCACGCGTTTCGTCTACGACAGCAACGGCAACACCGTCAAGACCGTCCAGTACGCCACGGCCATCGCCGGCTCGGCCGCGCCGGCCAGCGTCACGGCCAGCGCCGCCGACCGCATCACCGTGTTCGCCTATGACAAGGCCAACCGCCAGACCTTCAGCGTCGACGCCCTGGGCGGCATCACACAATTGGTTTACGACAGGAATGGCAATGTGGCGCAACGCCTGAGCTACGCTGCGGCCATGACGGCGCCCACGGCAGCCGGCACGCCCAGCGCCCAGGCGATCCAGTCCGCGGTGGTCCCCGATGCCGCCAACGACCGCATCGAGCGCTTTGCCTACGACCTGGCCAACCGAAAAGTCTTTGACATTGATGCCAACGGCGCGGCCACCGAAACAACATTCGACGCTGCCGGCAACGCCGTGCAGCTCAAGCGCTATGCCGCGCTCGTCAATGTGTCGACCCTTGGCGCCACGGCCTCTGAAGCGGCGGTTCGCGCCTTGCTCGTGGCTGACGCGGCGAACGATCGCGTGGAAAAGCGCGTGTTCGACGCCAGCAACCGCCAGGTCTACGGTGTTGATGCCCTGGGCTATGTCCGCAAGACGGTGTACGACGGCACCGGCGCCATCAAGGGCGTGACTGAATACGCCCTGGCCATACCGGCGGCCACGGCCGGCACGGCCACCGCGATCGCAGGCGCCGTCGTTGCTTCGGCCGCGAATGACCGCAGCAGCAGCTTTGTCTATGACGCCGCGGGCCGCCTGACGGGCAGCACCGATGCGTTGGGTTTCACTGAATCCAATACCTACAACGGACTGGGTGAAAAGCTCAGCTTCACGAACAAGAAATCTGCGACCTGGACCTACGACTACGACGCGGGCGGTCGCCTCATCCAGGAAACCTCACCTCAGGTTTCCTTGACATCCGTGGTGGTGAATGCGGGCGGCAATCTCGAGGTCAATGAGACCGCCTCCGGCGCGGCAGGTGTTGTCACGCGCCTGGCATACGACGCGCTCGGCAACCTCGTTTCCCGCACTGAAGCTTTCGGGCGTGCGGAGCAGCGGCTAACCAGCTATGAATACGACGCCCTCGGCCGGCAGGTCAAGACGACCTACCCCGCGGTGGGCGTGTACAACGCCGCCACCGACAATCTCACGACCAACGGCGCGACAGGCTTGGCCACGCGTACTGAAACGCAGCAGACGCTGTTCAGCCAGGTCAGCTACGACATGCTGGGAAACGCCATCGCCAACCGCGACGTCGCCGGCAACTTCAGCTACAAGGCCTATGACAAGCTTGGCAATGTCAGCTATGAGGTCGACAGCCTGGGCTTTGTGACCGGCTACACACGCAATGTCATGGGCGAGGTCACCCGTCTGGTGCGCTTTGGATCGGCGACGACTTTGCCGAACGGCAACCCTGCAAGCCTGTCGGTGGCTCAGGTCGATGCCGCGGTCAACGGGGCAGGCGTCAACCACGGCATGGACCGCAACCTCCTGACCCAGTATGACCGTGTGGGGCGCGCTGTCCGGATCACCGAGCCGCAGACCTATGTCTACGACCCGGACGCCGCCAACGGCAGCCAGTATTTCATTGCGGGAAAAACCACCCGCAATACCTTTGACGCATTCGGCAACCTGATCCGCGTCGCCTTGCTGAAAAACCCGGCGACCGATACCTGGACATCCACCACCAACTATTTCGACAAGCGTGGCCAGCAAACCGCCAGCGTGGACGCCTTGGGCTACCTGACCACCCAGGCTTTCGACGCCGCTGGAAACCTCAGCGCGCACACCGAATTCGCCACGGCGATCGCGGGCTGGAACAGCGCATCTCCCGCCGCTGCCTCGCCGGCCGCCACTGGCAGCGCCGACGACCGGACCACGCTATACATCTTTGACCGGGGCAACCGCAAGACCTCGGAAGTCAGGGTGAACGTCGAGTACAGCGACAACAGCAATGCGACCAGCGTACGCGGCAACCTGAGTACGACCTACGGCTACGACAGCGTCGGCAACCTGACCCGCACGACTGACGCCGCCGGTGCCTCCACCTACAGCTACTATGACGCCATGGGCCGCGTCACGGCGATTGCGGCCCCTGCACGGGCAAGCACGGCCGACGGCAGCGTGTTGACCCCGTTGACGGTGTTTCGCCGCGATGCCTACGGCAACGTGGTCGTCAAGACCGACTTTGCCAAGGGTGCCAGCGCTGCCAGCGAGAGCGCTTACACCGCGGCAACGGCCGACGCAGCGGATCGCCAGACCATGGCATATTTCGACCGCTCGGGCCATGTGACCCAGCTCGCGGACGCACAAGGCTACAACCACTACAGCTCCTACGATGCGCATGGCAGCATCGCCAAGGAATGGCAAGCCGTCACGGGCAATGACGGTGTCACCAGAACACTGTTTCGGGCTTATCAATACGACAAGCTGGGCCGCCAGACCCACGTCATTGACCCGGCTTCCACCACCGTGCTGCAGGGTGGCCTCAATACGGTGCAGGTCGGCTCGGCCACCACGGTAGCGAATGAGGCGGGATCGCTGACGCTGGCGGGCAGCAACAGTGTTTCCCTGACGTGGTCCAGCTTGGTCAATGCTGCGGGCGGCTTGGTGCGCGTCCAGGTCGACTACCAGACGCTGTCGACCTACAGCCCGGTCGGCTCCAACGAGTCCGGCATTATCTATGGCGGCACGCCCAGCCACGCGGCGAGCCAGGTACAGGATTTCGGCGCCGCTGCCGCGAGTGGCGGCGTTACGTTAGGCTGGGGAAATGCCAGCGCAACAGACGGCGGCATTTCACAGCTCAGCTACATACGTATCTGGCAGCAGGATGCTGGTGGCAACTGGATCGCCAAATGGGAAGGCAGCGCCGCGCAGGCGACCGGCTCCGGCATCACCACCGTCAGCCAGGCGCAAGCCGGCGTGGTGGACACCGCGGTCGAGTACAACGCCTTCGGCGAGATGACGCGCAAGGGCGTCAATGGCGGGCGGCAGGAGTATTTCGACTATGACAACGCCGGCCACATCTGGCGGACTAACGGCGGCGATGGCGTCGACAAGGTCGCGCTCTACGATCTGCAGGGACACCAGACGGCGGACATCCGCAGCGCCGGCTCAGGCCGGGCCAATACCAACCTGCTGGCTTTCACCAGCGCAGACCAGGTTGCTGCGCTGACCGACGTGCGCCGCACCGACATGCGCTACGACGCGATCGGCCATCTGACACAGCAGCTGCAGCCCGAGCGCCTGCAGACGCAAGGCGGAGTGCTGGTGCGCCAGAACGCCACCCACGCTTATGTTTCCTCGTCTTCAAGCATCATCGGGCGCGACGAATCCGGCAACATCCTGGGCTGGACCGGCACCAATAGCGTGTCCTTGAGCTGGACCAGCCTCGCAAGCCTGGGCAGCGGCGACGTCAAGGTGGTCATGGACTACGTGACGCCGATCTATACCAATTTTGTGGGTGCCACCATCATTGGCACCGACGAAGCCGGCCAGCCGATCTATGCCAGGGACGAAGCCGGAAACATCATCGGAACGGTTGTGCAAGCCGGCGGCGCCGCGGGTAGCCGCAGCCAGATACTGACCGCCGAGCAAGGCGCCAGCGGCGTCACCATGAGTTGGCAAGATCCTGCCGGCACCATTAACGGCGGCCTTGGCAGCGTAACGCGCCTGCGTCTCTATAAGAAAGACCTGCAGGGCAACTGGCAGCAAATCAGCGACCAGACCAGCTTGGGCTATAGCGGCAACACCATTGAAGTGGCCGTGCCCACCGACCCCGGGACCGACATCCAGCTGCAGCTGCGCCCTGCGGGCACCGCCGGAAGCGGCGGCTGGAGCAACGTAGCCCTGACCAATTTCGGCGACGCGTTGCGCTTTGACGCGTCCGCACTCGGTATAGGCAACTATGAATACCGGGTGCTGACCACGCCGCCCGGTGCCGCGACGCGGACCACGGCGACCGGCAACCTGTCGATGGCGATGCCGGCCCTGTCAACCATCAGCGCGCCGCTGGGCTTTGTCCAGACCGGCGTTTACGGCTGGGCAAGCCCGGGCGCAGGCGTCGAACAGGTCTTGCGCGTCAGGCCGGCCGGCAGCACTGGTGCCTGGCAGGTCCGTACGGTGGCTCCGCGCGGCGGTGGCTACGATGGCGCCGACGTGAGCAACCTGGGCGCGGGCACCTACGAGTACGAACTGCTCTGGATACACGCCGGGGAGGGAGCTCCCTACGCGCACGCCACCGGCCAGATCGCGGTCGTCGCGCCCTACGTCCAGACCCAGTGGATCACCCCGGCCAATCCGGCCAACTACATCACCGGGTACACGAACGCCCAGTACAGCGCGCCGGTCATGGTGCAAACGGTCACCTACAACGAATCCGGCCAACCCGTCTACACCACGGTGCTGGGTGCCAATTACCAGTGGAGCGGTAATGTCGTTGTCGGCGTTCCTTACCCCGTGTGGACGCTGACCAGCTACACCACGGCGTACTACACCGTGCAGGTGCCGACGCAAGGGCCACCCATCATCATCGGGTACGACGAAAGCATGCAGCCGATTTATGCGCGCGATGAATCCGGCAACATCATCTACCAGACGATTTACGTTCCCACGACTTACAGCTACCAGGCGCCGGTGTATTCGAACGTGTGGTATTTGCCGCCGGACCCGGCTCAGTACATGACGGTCCCGAGCAAGCCTATTTACGGCCCGCCCATCGCGTACCAGGTCGTTGTCGGATACGACGAAAGCACCGGTTACATCTACGGCACGCAACTGGCCGAGCATTACCAGTGGAGCGGCAATGTGGTGGTCGCCGTACCGTATTCGGTCTCTACCTATATCCCGACGCAGTATTACGCCAGCAATACGACGGCAGCGGGCAGCAGCTCGGTCAGCCAGAGTGCTGGTGCCCAGCTGGGGCAAACCGCCGTCCAGAACGGAGACAGCCAGTGGGTTCGCCCGGTCATCAACCAGAAGACCGACCGCTGGGGCAACGTGCTGGAGATCAACGACCCGCGCTCCGCGAACTGGAAAACCAGCTATCGCTACAACGCCAGCAATGAGCTGATCCAGCAGATCCAGCCCGACAGCGGCGGCAACCAGGGCGCAGGCAGCCCGGTGACCAATATCTACTACGACCGCATGGGCCGCCAGGTTGCCCTGAAAGATGCGAACGGCAACGTCAACGGCCAGGTATTTGATGCCGCCGGCAATCTGGTGCAAGACATCCACGCGGACGCCGCCGTATCCAGTTACCGCTACGACGCCTTCGGCAACCGCGTCAAGGCCACCGACGCGCGCGGTTTTGTCACCACCTTTAACTACGACAAACTCAACCGCCTGCTCAGCACCGTGCGCCCGGCTGTGGGCATCTACAGTGTCAACAGCGCTAATTCCGCTTACTACATCGGCACCGGCGCCATTGTGGAGTCCAGCACTTGGGACCAGGCCGGCAACAAGCTGACCGACACCAACGGCAACGGCGAGACCCTGAGCTACACCTACGACCTGCGCGGCAACGTGGTGGCCACCCGCCAGCCGCTGGGCCAGACGGTGCGCGCTACCTTCGACCTGCAGGGACGCAAATCCGGCGAGGTCGACGCCAACGGCTACACCAGCACCTGGAGCTACGATTACTTCGGCCGGCTGTACAGCCACACCGACCTGGGCGGCGCGAAATACAGCTACAGCTACGACAACGCGCGCCAGCTGACTTCGCAGACCAATACCCGTGGCCAGAGCCTGGGCTACATCTACGACGCCGCCGGACAGCTCACCCGCATCACCGACTACGCGCTCGGCAAGGTCACCAGCTACGCCTGGGACCTGGCCGGCCATCAGTTGCGCGAGCAGATGTCGCAGAACGGCACCGTCTACCAGGACAACCACATGGYGTACGACGCCCTGGGCCGCCTGCGCTGGGTGAATGACACCCATGCCTACATCAACATCGACTACGACAAGATGGGCAACCGCACGCACATCCAGACGCACGTCATCAACGGTGACACGGCCAACGACAGCAGCCGCTACTTCCAGTACGACGCGATGAACCGCCAGACCGTGGTGGACGCGGTGGACGCCGCGGGCAATCTCGGCGCCCAGGGCCACCGTATCACCTATGACGGCAGCGGCAACCGCACCAGCGACACCTATTACGGAAACCGGGTCAATGCCGTGCAGGTGGTCGACCACTACAACAGCGTCAGCACCGGCATTCCGGTCTGGGTCCTCAATGAATCCGGCCAGCCGGCCCTGGACGAGTCGGGCAACCCCATCCCCGCACGGGACGAATCTGGAAACATCATCTACCAGACCCAGCAGGTCCCCGTATACCGCACAGACTACGCCGCGGGCCAGGGCCAGACGACGGAGGCCTATGCCTACGACGGGCTGAACCGCCTGACCGGCGTCGTGCGCGACGGCGTGCAGCTGGACTACCGCTTCTATGACGGCGCCAACCGCAGTGTGCAGACCGGCCCGGCGGGCCACCTGCCGGTCGGTTACATCAACGCGCTCAACGGCGGCGCGTCCGGCGCCAGCGGCACCGAAACGCGCATCAACCGTTTCGACGCCAATGGCCGCCTGGTGCATCAGCGCGTGTTCAAGAGCGACGACAGCGCCAAGTACGAGATCGACTACAGCAGCTACGACGCGGCCGGCAACCTGCAAAGCTACACGCTGCAAAACTACGATGGCACGGCCTACACCAACTACTACAGCTACAGCCAGGCGCGTTACGAGGGCTACAAGGAAGCCAGCGTCTACGGCAGCAGCAGCTACTTCCAGCCGGGTACTACCACCAGCTACTACGATGTCAACGGCAACCTGTCCGCCATCACAGACAGCACCAACGGCGCCGCCAACCGCAGCTTCATCAACGACGCAGCCGGCAAGGCCCTGTACACCAACCAGAACGGCCAGGTCCAGCGCCAGCTGATCGTTGGCGGTGAAGTGCTGGGCCGCTACGGCAACGCCGCCGGCGGCGTTAACGTGGCTGACTTCAACTTCGGGTACCAGCCCATCAACGGAAACTACCCGTCGGCCAGCCCGGGCATCTACATCGTGGCACCGGGCGACACGCTGCAAAGCATCGCCAAGGGGGCCTTCGGCGACAGCGCCCTGTGGTACCGCATCGCAGAGGCCAACGGCTTGTCGGGCGACAACGACCTCAAGGTCGGCCAGACCCTGACCATCCCCAACCGCGTGGGGACGCTGAGCAACAACTTCAATACCTTCAAGCCCTACGACCCGAGCGCGATCGTGGGTGACACCACGCCCAACCTGCCCACGCCACCGCCGCCTGCGCAGGATGATGGTGGCTGTGGTGGACTTGGTGCCATTATTGTGGTGATTGTGGTCATCGTGGTAGCGGCAGTGACGCAACAGTACTACCTCATGAACTATGCCGTTCCCGAGGGTGTTGCTTACAGCGCTGCCGCCATAGAAGGAGGCACTGTTACCTTGTCATCTGCTGCCACATATGGGGCGGCAGATATGGCAATCGCCGGCGCTATCGGGGGTGCTGCGGGATCCATAGC
>NZ_JBFUCA010000160.1:0-8127 GCF_056405475.1 Polaromonas sp. P1_G4 | reverse complement strand
GGATGGATACGGATCACGGCGGAGACGCAATCAATCCTGCAGAAAACGCTTTTATCGAACTCGCCCGCATTGCCTGGCGGACGACGGATGCCAAGGGCCGGCGGCTGCTGATGCAGCTTGCGAAGCGGGGCTTTGGTGGGCAGACTGGAGATGATCTCTCTCTCATGGCCAAGCCCGGTGACAAATGACGAATTTCTGCCGGACCAGATACTGAGGGGTGAGGACTGCAACAACACCGGCGGAACCTCATCTCCGCAAAATCTGCATTAACCGCTCAAAGCCTCGATTTGCAGGTACTTATTTCCTCATTCCAGATCGCAGTCCAGACGGCACAGCGCCGGTGCCATCAAAGAACGCCCCCGCGTTTCCCGTTGGAGCGGCTTTTGATGGCGCGCTTGATGCACTTCAGCAAGCGCTGCTCATCCAGCGGCTTTTCAAGCCACTCCGAGACGCCGAGCGACTGGTTTTCGGCATGCTGCCGGGCCTCTGCAGCGATAACCGACAAGACCAGCACCGGTAGCGTGGCGGTGCGCTTGTTGGCGCGCAGCTCACGAACAACGGTGAGGCCGTTTTCATAAGGCAGCTTGATATCCATCGTCATGGCGGCATACGTCTCCATCTTGAGGTAGTCGCGTGCCTGGTCCGCGGTATGCGCCATGTCCGCGTCGTACCCGCCCTTGTCCATGATCATGCCGATAAGCTTGGCGACATCCGGGTCGTCCTCGCACACCAGCACGCGGGGACGTGCATACAGCCCCACCGGTGCGGTGACAGGGGGTGCTTCGCGCCATTCGGGCAAATCAAAGTAAAACGTGGTTCCCGCATTGCTCTCGGTCGTGAAACCGATGTTGCCTTCCATGCGCTCAAGAATGGCTTTGGAAATGCTCAGGCCAAGTCCGGTCCCGCCTTTCTGGCGGGTGTCGGAGGAGTCGGCCTGCGAGAACTTCTGGAAAATGCGCTGCCGGAATTCGTCGGGAATCCCGGGGCCCTTATCGGAGATCTCCACCCGGGCGCGACGGCCACGCTTGCGCACAGTCACATCGACCGTCCCCTCCGGAGGAGAAAACTTGATGGCATTGGACAACAGGTTGGTCACCACCTGGATCAACCGGTCGCTGTCAACACAGACCTGCAGGGAATTTTCGGCTTTATG
This sequence comes from Polaromonas sp. P1_G4, assembly GCF_056405475.1. NCBI lineage: Bacteria > Pseudomonadati > Pseudomonadota > Betaproteobacteria > Burkholderiales > Comamonadaceae > Polaromonas > Polaromonas sp. P1_G4. The sequence continues at coordinate 6,974 of NZ_JBFUCA010000160.1, read as the reverse complement.
CAGGGCCAGCTTGACGCCATGCTGGGCGGCAAAGCCCTCGTTGTCTGCCAGGGCCCGCTCCAGCAATGGCTCAAGCTCCTGCGCCTGCAGCTCGAAACGCATCTTCCCTGATTCGATTTTCTCGCTGTCGAGAATGTCATTGATCAGCCGGATCAGCCGCTCGCAATTGCTTTGGGCAATACCTACGAGGTTTTTGGCTTTTTCCGGAATTTCGCCGGCCACACCGCCCCATACCAGTCCCAATGACCCGCGTATTGACGTCAGCGGCGTGCGCAGCTCATGGCTGACGGTTGAAACAAATTCGGTTTTCATGCGGTCGATACGCTTGAGCTCGGTGACGTCCGTTCCCAGCGATGAAAACCCGATAACCATGTCCTGCTCGTCCCCTTCACCATATCTGGGAAAGTAGTTCATGACGTACTCGCGGCGGTCGCCGCCGGCTGTCACATACTCGAACTCATGACGCACCGAGTAACCGGAAAGTGCTTCGCGTACATGCACCCTGACCTGGTCATACAGCTCAGCCCCCAGCACTTCCTGCATCGGCCGGTTCTCGATTTGTTCGGCTTTCAACCCAAACGCTTCTTCGTAGGCGCGGTTATGGAATTGAAAGCGCTGCTCTCCGTCGATATAGGCAATCAGGGCCGGAACGGTATCGGTCAGCTGGCGTAATTGCTCCTCGCTGTTGCGAAGGGCTTCAGTGATGCGCACGCTCTCGGAGATGTCATGAATGATGGCCGTGAAAAGCCGCTTTCCGCTCACATTGACATCGCCAAAGGACACATTGACGGGGAATTCGGTCCCGTCGTGGCGCTGGCCCAGGATCTTCACGTCCCACTCCCGGAAGCCGCGCTGGCGGCCGCCCAGCCCGGAGAAAAAGGCAYTGAACCCCATGCGGTACCGCGTTGGCAGCAGCATGGTGACTTCCTGGCCAACCAGGTCTTCGAGCCGGTAACCAAAAAGATGACGCGCTGCGCTGTTCGCGTGGACGATCAAGCCTTCCCCCGTCGCCGTGACCAGCCCTTCGGCCATGCTCTCGGTCACGGCCCGGCTCATGGCTTCGCTGTCCAAAAGCTGCGTCTCAGCACGGCGGCGCTTTTCCTGCGTCCGGAGAATCCTCTGGATCGCCCAGCCAAATATGCTGAGCGACAGCAGTCCGCCCATAAGGATCAGCTGCTTGACGGTTTGGGCGGTCTGGCGGGTTTCGGCCTTGGTGCGTTCAAGGGCTGATTCTTCACCCCCCTTGATACGGCCAACCAGGATCTCGATTTCATCATGGAGCTGGCGGTTCAGGGGGCCACCCACGAGGGCTATAGCGGCTTCCAGGCCGGATTGCTGGCGTGCCGTGACGGTCTGTTCCATCACGCCGACCGTTCGCGTGATCGCATCTTTCAGTGCAAGCCAATCTGCAGTGGAGGTCACAACATCCTGGCTGGTCCGCATGCTTTCGAGCGCCTGCTGGATCTGTGCAAGGGACTGCCGGTAGTCAGCCAGGTCGCTGGAGGCATTGGTCAGCAAATAACGCCGCTGCAGGGATTCCGTCGCCTTGAATCCAGAAACCACGCGCTGGAGAACGAGCGCCTTTTCCCGCGCTTCGCTTTCACTCTGCGCATCGCTGATCAGCGAATTGATGGTGACATAGGATGCCGCAATACTCAGGGCGATCAGCACCATTCCGGCACACAGGGCCACGTTGGTGCTTGAGCGAAAGGGCATTTTCATGGCGCTTGGAGCTTCTTCAGGCCTGTTCGCCGCAAAGGCGCGCTATTGGGTGCCCAGCACGGTACGGACTGCCTGAATCAGTGATTCCGTCTCTACAGGCTTGGTGACATACCCGTCGGCACCACCCGCCAGGCCCTTCAGCACGGACTCCCGCGTTGCCTTGGCGGTCAGCATGATGACCGGAACGTCCTTGAGCACGGGATGGGAGCGAATCCGCAGCAGGATGTCGAAGCCGTCCGCATCCGGAAGCATCACGTCCAGAAGCACCAGATCGGGAATCGGCTGCTTGCGAAATTCCGCCACGATTTCGGCACGGGAACCGGCCGTGCGAACGTCGAACCCCTCGAACGTCAGATAACTTTGCAGGAATTTGGCGAGGTGCTCCTCGTCGTCCACGATAACGACTGACAGGCGCTCGCCAGCTGCGCGGGCACGGGGTGCTCCGCGTTTGCGCGCAATACGCACATAGTAATTGGACTTCTTGAGCGTGGCCGCACAGGAGTCGGCTTCCGCGCCCGCCGCTGTCAGGGCCAACGGGCTGAGGTGGAGTTGAAGCGAGGCCGCAAACGGATCGGGCTGAACCATTTCCACAAGCCCCTTGGCATAGAGCAGATCGAGCGTGCCGTCTACTGTGGCACTGCCTGCTTCACCCATGCTCTGCCGGATCTGCGCAACCGTCAGAATGCCATCAAGGCGCACCAGCAATTCAATCTCAGGCTGCGAAATCGAAGTGGCGGCACTGCGCAGTTCCTGTTGACCTTTGGGTGTAACCGCATATACGTTGTTTGGATGCACTGTGGATGTCCTTTCGCGGGTAACGGGTAACAGTCGTGGCATGAGCCTGAATGCATTCTGATTCTAGTGGCTTGCGATGTAAGGAAACGATACACCTGCAGGCCCGGCCCCTCATGGATCGCTCGCTAAGGGCCTGTGGGGGCCGGATCCGTCGGTGGTAACCCTGACTGCAGCGCGGCAATCAGCTCGCCCAGGGATAACTCCAGTTTCCCCAACAATTCATCCAGACTTTTGCGCGGCAGGCCCTCATTGATGGCCTGCTCAAGCGCAGCCGCATCCGCCGGCACGCTAATGGCGCCGATCTGGGCCGAAACGCCCCGCAGGGAATGGCTGAGCAGTTCGGCATTCTTCAGGTCGCCCGCATCCAGCGCTTCGCGAATGTGCCGGGGAGTATCCCGTCGGCCGTCGAGGTAGCGGCGCAGCATCGACAGGTAGAACCCCTTCATCCCCATTGCGCGGGTCAGGCCGACGCTGAGATCCAGGCCGGCAATGCTCTCAGGCAACGTGGCGTCTGCGGCATCCGCCATGGGAATTCCCGTACCCGGCGTTTTGACGGTATCCCGCGGCGGCGGCTGCAACGTTGGCGGGGTCGCTGTCGCAACAGCCTGCGGCAAGCGCGCCGGTTTCAGCACAGCATAAACCGGAATGGGCTCCGCAAATCCCTTGGCCGTGACGGCAGGCCGCGCTTCGGCCTGGATTTCCGCCTGGACCAGTGCATGGGTTTCACGGGAGATCAGCATCTGGCCGGGCTCTGCGGCCTGCTCAAGCCGCGCGGCAAGGTTCACCTCCCGGCCAATGATGGTGTAGTCCATGCGCAGCTTGCTGCCGAAATTTCCGACATCGCAAAACCCGGAATGAATGCCGATGCGTATTTCAAACGCCTTGTCGATGCCCATCGTTTTCCACCGCACCTGGAGCTCGTCAAGCCGCACCAGCATGGCCACCGCCATCCGGACGCACTGCACGGCATCCTGCTGCCGGCCAAGGGTGTGCGGGTCCCCGAAAAAAATCACGATGGCATCGCCAATGAATTTGTCCAGCGTGGCGCCATAGTCGGCCGCGATTTGCGACATCTCTTCAAAATAGCTGTTCAGCAGGAACGTAACTTCTTCGGGCTGCCATTTACCGGTCGATTCGGTGAAGTTCTTGATGTCCGAAAAAAACACCGTAAGCCATTTGCGCTGCGTCTCGATTTCGGCCTGGCGCGACCCGTCAAAGAGGGACTGGTAGACCTGCGGTGCCAGGTAACGCGACAGTTGTTCTGACAGGGTCTTCAGGCGCTTGGCATTCGCGCTGCGTTCAAGATGCATCCTGACGCGCGCCAACAGGATGGGCGGGCTGACGGGCTTGGTGATGTAGTCGGTGGCCCCCAGGTCCAGCCCATATTGCTCCTCCTCCACGCTGGCAAGCGCCGTCAGGAAGATCACCGGGATATCAGCCGTGCGCGGATCGCCTGCCAGTTGCCGCATCACCTCGTAGCCGTCCATGCCGGGCATCATCACATCCAGCAGGATGATCTCTGGGCGTACCCCCGAAATTGCCGCCTGCAGGCCCTCCTCGCCCGACGCAGCGGCAGTCACCTCATACCGGTCCTGCAGCAGCGTCGCGAGGAAATAACGTATGTCCTCGGTATCGTCCACCACCAGGATGCGGGCCCTCCGCGCGGAGGGCGCCTCACCAACCAGCGGCTTCACAGGTTCAGTCATGATGCGGCTCTTCCATGAATGCCGGGCCAGTTGCGGCCCTACCGGTTTTCGGGCAGAGAGATATGGGAGACAGGGGTCTGCATCGTTGCAGTCTGCCTTATTTCACCAGCTCCACCCGCATGGCGTCAATCACCGCCCKGTAGTCGGGTTTCCCGAAAATCGCACTGCCCGCGACAAAGGTATCGGCACCGGCCGATGCCACGCGCGCGATATTGTCGGTCTTGATGCCCCCATCGACTTCCAGGCGAATGTCTTTTCCCGAAGCGTCAATGCGTTTTCTCGCATCTTCTATTTTGCGCAGCGCGGAGTCAATAAAGCTTTGTCCGCCAAAGCCGGGATTGACGCTCATGATCAGGATGAGATCAATATCCTCAATCACCCAGTCCAGCACATCCAGCGGAGAAGCCGGATTGAACACCAGCCCCGCCTTGCAGCCTTTTGCCTTGATGGCCTGCACGCTGCGGTGCACGTGGCCCGACGCCTCGGGATGAAAACTGATGAAGTCGGCGCCTGCATCGGCAAAGGCTGCAGCCAGCGCATCGACGGGCTGCACCATCAGGTGCACATCCACCGGCACGGCCGTGCCATCGGCTTTTTTTGCATGGGGCTTGAGCGCCTGGCAAATCATCGGTCCAAACGTCAGGTTGGGCACATAGTGGTTGTCCATAACGTCGAAGTGGATCCAGTCGGCTCCCGCGGCAATCACGGCCTTGATCTCGTCACCCAGGCGGGCGAAGTCGGCGGACAAAATGGAGGGGGCGATCCGGTAGGTGGGCGGCGTGTTTTTAGGCATGGCAGGGATTGTCGCAGCAAGCCGCCGCCGCGTCATGCCCGCACGCATGACAGGCTCCCTGGCAGGCGGTTAACATGGGCGCCAACCGTTTACCTGCCATGCMCAAATACCAGTTCTCCTGCGAAGTCGTTCCGCAATACCAGCCTGACCAGTCGGCCCCGGAAGACCACATCTACGGGTTTTCCTACACCGTCACGGTGACCAACACCGGGGACGTGACCGCCCAGCTGATTTCCCGCCACTGGATCATCAGCGACGCCAACGGTCACAACGAGGAGGTCAAAGGGCTTGGCGTTGTGGGCCACCAGCCGCTGCTCAAGCCGGGTGAGTCCTTCCAGTACACCAGCGGATCACGCCTGCGCACGCCCACCGGCACCATGCACGGCAGCTATTTTTGTGTGGCCGAAGATGGCGAACGTTTTGACGTACCCATTGCCATGTTCGTTCTGGAAGCACACAACGGCAGCGCCCCGCACGGCCGGGTGCTGCACTGAACGGATGGGTTTGACCGGCTGATGAAGGATCTTGCTTCCCTCCTGAAGGCGCTCGACCCCGACGCCGACCTGGCCCAGCGCCATGTCTGGCTGATCAAGCTTTTCGAGTGGATTCGCGGCGACCAGACTTCCGTGCCTGCGGCCGTGTCACGGGTACAGGCGTTGATGGACGCCGTGGAGATGCAGCCCGAAGTGCGCACACGGCTGCAAGCCTGGTGGCAAACGCTGATGCAGACCGTTGACATCACCACCTTGCTGGCCGACTTCGGCTTTGCTCCGCGCACGGCGTTTGTCAGCGAGCTGGCCGAACGCCTGCGTCGCAAGCTGCTTCCCGGAACACCCGAAACCACCGATGCTTCGGAGCTTTTCCCGCTGGTCGCTCCCACGCGCTTCGATGCCCAGTGGATGGGCGCACTGGAAGATGCCCAGATCAGCCGCCTGACGCAGCTGCTGTCGGCCAGCCCAAAGCTGGATGCACTGCACTGGCAATACAGCCTGATGGACGCCCTGACGTATTGCACTGCGCAGATTCGCGCCACCGGTTTTGCGCCGGAGCTGCGGCTGCGCATGAACCGCGCCACGCCACACGCCCGGGCCTTCCATGCCCTGCCCGCTGATATTGACGAGCTGCGCAACGCGTTCTTCAAGCCTGACCGGAACGAAGCCCAGCTGCAATCCGCCATCGCACAGTACCGTGAGCGACTGGACGCCTGCCGCCAGGCCGTCAACAGCATTTACGTGCACCTTGAAGACCACGGCATCTCCGTCGGCATGGTGTTTCGCCTGCGCCAGTTACGCGAACGCATCCTGCGCGTGCGCGAACTGCTGGACGCCCTGCTTTCGGCCAAACCCGGCATGGCTGCGCTGAAACTGCTGACGCGCCGCGTCATCACGGCGCAGGAGAGCAAAAGCATAGGCGCGCTGATCAGCGCCAACTCCACGCTGCTGTCGGCCAAGATGGCTGAGCGCAGCGCAGAGACCGGGGAAACCTACATCACCCGTACCCGCGAGGAATACCGCGAAATGCTGGGCAAGGCCATGGGCGGCGGAGCGATCACCGCTTTCACCACGCTCCTGAAATTCATGGTCGTCGCCGTTGGTCTTTCTGCCTTCTGGGGCGGCTTCTGGTCCAGCGTCGTCTATGCCGGCAGCTTTGTTGTCATCCAGCTGCTGCATTTCACATTGGCCACCAAACAGCCTGCCATGACCGCACCGGCGATGGCGGCCAAGCTCAAGGACATCGGTTCGGTCGATACGACCGGCCCCATTGAAGCGTTTGTCGACGAGGTGACACACCTGGTGCGTTCRCAAGTTGCGGCGGTGTGCGGCAATGTATTCATGGTCGTTCCGGCCGTGCTGCTCGTCAACACGCTGATCCAGGTCGTTCTGGGCCGGCCCATGATCAGCGTCGCCGACGCGCACCACGTGCTGGAAACCCTCACCGTGATGGGCCCCGCCCTGCTG
>NZ_JBFUCA010000159.1:0-8128 GCF_056405475.1 Polaromonas sp. P1_G4 | reverse complement strand
GTGGAAACCCTCTTTGTAAGGAATGGGCAAGACGGAATGATGAGTCCTCTTATCTTTTTCGAAACAACAGGAGACAAGTCATGACCGAGAGCAAAAGCCCCCGCAGGCGCGGCCTGCTGAAAGGCGCCGCGATTGCCGCCGGCGCCCTGTCCGCCCCCATGGTCGCCATGGCGCAGACAACGTCCTTTCGCTTCCAGAGCACCTGGCCGGCCAAGGACATCTTCCATGAATACGCCAACGATTTCGCGAAGAAGGTCAATGACATGGCCGGCGGCCGACTGAAGATCGAGGTGCTCCCCTCCGGCGCGGTCGTGCCGGCATTCCAGCTGCTCGAAGCTGTGAACAAGGGCACGCTGGACGGCGGCCACGGTGTGGTGGCCTACCACTACGGCAAGAACAACGCCCTGGCCCTGTGGGGCTCCGGCCCGGCCTTCGGCATGGACCCGAACATGGTCCTGTCCTGGCACAACTACGGCGGCGGCAAAGCACTGCTGGAAGAAATCTACAAGTCGATCAGCATGGATGTGGTGTCATACCTCTACGGCCCCATGCCTACGCAGCCGCTGGGCTGGTTCAAGAAGCCGATCGCCAAAGTGGGTGACATGAAGGGCCTGAAGTTCCGCACGGTCGGACTGTCGGTCGACATCTTCACAGCGATGGGCACCTCCGTCAATCCGCTGCCCGGCGGTGAGATCGTACCTGCGCTGGACCGCGGCTTGATCGACGCAGCCGAGTTCAACAACGCCAGTTCGGACCGTGTTCTGGGTTTTCCGGATGTGGTCAAAAACTGCATGCTTCAGAGCTTTCACCAGAGCGGAGAGCAGTTCGAGATTCTGTTTAACAAAGCCAAGTACAACGCGCTACCCGCCGAGCTCAAGGCAATCATCGACTACGGCGTGCAGGCTGCCAGCGCCGACATGAGCTGGAAGGCCATAGATCGCAATTCCACCGACTACGCTGAAATGAAAAAACAGGGCATCAAGTTCTACAAGACGCCCGACGCCGTGCTCAAGGCACAGCTGGAAGCCTGGGACAAGATCATCGAGGACAAAGCCAAGGCCAATCCGCTGTTCAAGAAGGTGATCGACTCGCAGAAGGCCTACGCCGCGCGCACCATCCCCTGGCAGAACGACTACATGGTCGATTTCAAGATGGCCTACAACCATTCCTTCGGCAAGAAGAAGGCCTGAGCCTGCGAGCCCCGGCGAAGCCGGCCAGCCGTCCAACCCTGGATGGCTGGCCTTTTTGATGGGAACACCGGTTCAAAATGAATACACAAAAAATCCTTCACACGGCTGATCACATCAGCACCTGGGTCGGGAAGGCCGCCGCCTGGCTCATCGTGATCCTCATGGTGGTCGTTTGCGCTGAAGTTTTCAAGCGTTACGCGCTCAACGCGCCCACCGCATGGATCTTCGACGTCAATAACATGCTGTATGGCACGCTGTTCATGCTGGGGGGCGCCTACACGCTGGCRCATGACGGCCATGTGCGCGGCGACTTCTTCTACGGCAACTTGAAGCCCCGCACGCAGGCCTGGCTGGACCTGGTCCTGTACATCGTCTTCTTCCTGCCCGGGATTATGGCGCTGACCTGGGCCGGCTGGACATACTTCAATGAGTCACTGGCGATGCGCGAACAAACCTTCAACGCCACCCCTATCCCGCTGTATCCGTTCAAGTTTGTCATCCCGGTGGCTGGCACCATTGTGCTGATGCAGGGGCTGTCCGAGATCCTGCGCTGCGTCGTTTGTATCCGCACCGGCATCTGGACACCGCGGCTCAAGGACGCCCAGGAATCCGATGTGGTCGCGCAGCAGCTGGCCGGCAGCGAGTTTGTCGATGAAGAAGCCAAGCTGCTGGCCATCGAAAAATCCGCCGGCCTGAAAGGTTGAACATGAATCGCCCGGCCGTTCCGAAGATTCATGGCACCGCAGCCCACAGGGCGGAGGTCTCCAAATGAGCAACGCAGTCCTCGGCATGACCATGCTCGGCCTGATCGTGGTCGTCATCATGATGGGCTTTCCCACCGCATTCACACTGATGGGCCTGGGCATGGCGTTCGGCTTCGTGGCCTTCTACGATCCGTCCACCCATTTTTGGGAAAACAGGATCTTCGACCTGATGGTCCAGCGCGCTTTTGGAGCGATGACCAACGAGACCCTGTTATCGATTCCGCTGTTTGTGCTGATGGGCTATGTGATGGAGCGCGGCGCGCTGGTGGACAAGATGTTCCATAGCGTGCAGCTGGCGTTCCGCAGCGTGCCCGGCTCGCTGGCGGTCACCACCCTGATCATCTGCACGTTCTGGGGCATCGCCAGTGGCCTGGTGGGCGCTGTGGTGGTGCTGATGGGCGTGATCGCCATGCGGCCCATGCTCAACGCCGGCTACGACACGCGGCTGGCGGCCGGCGTGATCACCGCCGGCGGCACGCTGGGCATCCTGATCCCGCCCTCGGTGATGATCATCGTCTACGCCGCCGTCGCCGGCCAGTCCGTGGTCAAGCTCTACGCGGCGGCCATGTTCCCCGGCTTCTTCCTGGCCCTGCTCTACCTGGTCTACATCGTCGGCTGGGTCATGCTCAACCCCAAGATCGCGCCCAAGCTGCCGCCGGAGCAGAACCGCGCGCCGGTGCCGCTCTGGCTGCAGCAGGTGACCGCCGCCTATTCGCGCAGGACGCTGCCGGCGTTGGCCATGGCCGTCGCGGCTCCGGGCAAGGCGCTGCAGGCGGGCGCCCAAGTCAGCCGCGGCTTCCTGTTGCGCAGCTTGGGCACAGCCCTGGTGCCGGTGGTGCTCGCGCTGGCGACTCTGGGCGGCACCTGGTGGTATGTGGTCATCCATTCGCAGGCCGACAACATCGCCCAGGTGGCGGCGGCACGCACCGCCAAGGCCGCAGCGCCGGCGGGCGGAGGCCTGCAAGGGCCCGCAGTCAGCGGCGAAGTCCAGGAACCACCGGCGGAGAGCGGCGTGAAGGAGCCGCCGGCCGCCGAAGGCGGCCTCCAGGAACCACCTGCGGAAGAAGGGCTGAAAGAACCCGGCGACACGGTCAAGGAGCCGGCCGAAGCCGGCGGCTTGCAGGCGCCGCCGGGATCGGAAGATGCGAAGCCATCGACAGCGACAACCACCGCCGACGCACCACTGCAGGAAATAGGCGAGCCCTCGGGTTCGGGGCCACAGACCGCACCCGTGCCCGAGTCCTTCTACACGGGCTTTGCCATCGCCTGCGTGCTGATGGCGGGACTGCTGCTGTGGTACTACCGACGCTTCGACGCCGAGCAGTTCGAGATCCTGCGGATGCTGGTGAGCTCGGTCATGCCGCTCGCGCTGCTAACCATCGTCGTGCTGGGGGTCATCCTGTTCGGCATCACAACCGCCACCGAATCGGCGGCCGTCGGCGCGGCCGGCGCCTTTCTCATGGCTTGGCATGCCGGCACGCTGGACTTTCAGAAAATCAAGGAGGCGGTGTTCCTGACCTGCAAGACGACCTCCATGGTGTGCTGGCTGTTTGTGGGTTCAGCACTCTTCTCCGCGGTTTTCGCTCTGCTGGGCGGCCAGCGCGTCGTCGAGGAATGGGTAATGTCGATGAATCTGACACCACTGCAGTTCCTGCTGCTGTCGCAGGCCATCATCTTCGTCCTGGGATGGCCACTGGAGTGGACCGAGATCATCGTGATCTTCGTGCCCATCTTCCTGCCACTGCTGCAGCATTTCCAGATCGATCCGATTCTTTGGGGCGTGCTGGTTTTCGTGAACCTGCAAGCGGCCTTCCTGTCGCCGCCCGTGGCGATGTCGGCTTTCTACCTGAAGGGGGTGTCGCCACCCCATGTGACCATCAACCAGATCTTCGCCGGCATGATGCCCTACATGCTGATCGTGATCCTGTGCATGGTGTTCATGTACGTCTGGCCCGGGTTGACGCTCTGGCTGCCTAAATACCTGTACGGGTAAACAGCCCGGAAGCCATTGGGCCCCAGGCTTTGGCAAAGAGGGGCGCTCCGCGTCCCTTTTTTTGCTCGCACCGCTACAGGGCGCACACTTGATCGGCGCCGGCTTACCGGCTAAGATTGACGTTTACGTAAACGTCAATCAAACAGATCACAGATCGACGGCCCAACCGCCGCCCGGAGACAACCATGACCGACATGTCCGCTGAATACAAAGCGCTCGCCAGCTACCGCCCTACTCACAAAGTGCGCTTCATCACGGCGGCTAGCCTGTTTGACGGTCATGATGCCGCCATCAACATCATGCGGCGCATCCTGCAGAGCATGGGCGCGGAGGTCATCCACCTGGGCCACAACCGCAGCGTGGACGAAGTGGTCACAGCCACCCTGCAGGAGGACGCGCAAGGCATCGCTATCAGCTCCTACCAGGGCGGGCATGTCGAGTACTTCAAGTACATGGTCGACCTGCTCAAAAGCCGCGGCGGCGAACACATCCAGGTGTTCGGCGGGGGCGGCGGCGTCATCGTGCCGCCCGAAATCCGCGAGCTGCATGCTTACGGCGTCACCCGCATCTACAGCCCTGAAGACGGCCAGAAGATGGGCCTGGCCGGCATGATCGGCGAGATGGTCATGCGCTGCGACAAAGACCTGACCAGTTTCGCGCCCAAGAACGTCACGGCCATTGAAGGCCACGGAGAGATGAACTGGCGGGCGCTGGCGCAGTTGATCACGGCGCTGGAGAATGGCAAGGCCGACGCGGCGCTGGTGGACAAAGTCCGCACGCAGGCCTCCACCTGCAAGATCCCTGTGCTGGGGATTACGGGCACTGGCGGCGCCGGCAAGTCTTCATTGACCGACGAGTTGATACGCCGCCTGCGCCTGGACCAGAACGACAAATTGCGCGTGGCAGTCATCAGTATCGACCCGTCTCGCCGCAAGAGTGGTGGCGCGCTGCTCGGCGACCGCATCCGCATGAACGCGATCAACCCCTGGACTGTCCCCCTGGCAGGACAGAAGGACGCCGACAGCGGTCAACGCGTCTTCATGCGCTCACTGGCCACGCGCGACTTCGGCTCCGAAATCAGTCAGGCCCTGCCCGACGTGATCGCCGCCTGCAAATGCGCAGGGTTTGACCTGATCGTGGTCGAGACCTCCGGCATAGGCCAGGGCGATGCCGCCATCGTGCCGCATGTGGACGTGCCCATGTACGTGATGACGCCCGAATTCGGCGCCGCCAGCCAGCTCGAGAAAATCGACATGCTGGACTTCGCCGAGTTCATCGCCATCAACAAGTTCGACCGAAAGGGTTCGCTCGACGCCCTGCGCGATGTCTCAAAGCAAGTGCAACGCAACAAGGAAGCCTGGGGCACGCCGGCCGACAAGATGCCGGTCTTCGGCACCATGGCTGCGCGCTTTAACGACGACGGCGTGACGGCCCTCYACCAGGCGCTCAAGCCGCGCCTGGCCGCGTTGGGCCTGGCGCTTGAGGGCGGTGTGCTACCCGCGGCCGAAGTGCGCCACAGTACCAACCAGACGCCGGTGGTGCCGGCCGCGCGAACGCGCTACCTGGCCGAAATCAGCGACACGGTGCGCGGCTACAAAAAACGTGCCCGCGCGCAAGCCCAACTGGCGCGCGAGGTGCAGCAGCTCAAGGCCGCGGCCTCCATGCTCAAGATCGACAAGCCCGACCGCGCGCCAGCCGCCGAAGCCGCGCTGGACCTGGCCGGTCACCGCAAGACGCGCATGGACGCCGATGCCCGCGCCCTGCTCGCCCAGTGGCCCGACATGCAGGCCGCCTACGCCGGTGACGAATACGTGGTCAAAATCCGCGACAAGGAAATCCGCACGGCGCTGACCACCAAATCGCTCTCGGGCACCACCATCCGCAAGGTGGCGCTGCCGCAGTACGAAGACCACGGCGAAATTCTCAAATGGCTGATGCTTGACAACGTGCCCGGCAGCTACCCTTACACTGCCGGCACCTTTGCCTTCAAGCGCGAGGGTGAAGACCCGACCCGCATGTTCGCCGGCGAAGGCGACCCCTTCCGCACCAACACCCGCTTCAAGCTGCTCAGCGAAGGCATGGCGGCCAAGCGGCTGTCCACCGCGTTTGACTCTGTCACGCTCTATGGCAACGACCCGGCACTGCGCCCTGACATCTATGGCAAGGTCGGAAACTCGGGCGTTTCCATCGCCACGCTGGACGACATGAAGGTGCTGTACGACGGCTTTGACCTGTGCAACCCATCGACGTCTGTTTCCATGACCATCAACGGCCCGGCGCCGACCATCCTCGCGATGTTCATGAACACGGCGATCGACCAGAATCTGGAAAAATTCAAAAAGGACAATGGCCGCAACCCCACGGCAACCGAAGCCGCGAAGATTCGCGAGTGGGTGCTGGAAAACGTTCGCGGCACCGTGCAGGCCGACATCCTGAAAGAAGACCAGGGACAGAACACCTGCATCTTCTCGACCGAGTTCAGCCTCAAAGTCATGGGCGACATCGCCCAGTACTTTGTGCACAACCGGGTGCGCAACTTTTACAGCGTCTCCATCAGCGGTTACCACATCGCCGAAGCTGGTGCCAACCCGATCAGCCAGCTGGCCTTCACGCTGTCAAACGGTTTTACCTTTGTCGAAGCGTATCTCGCGCGCGGCATGCACATCGACGACTTCGCGCCCAATCTGAGTTTCTTCTTCTCTAACGGCATGGACCCGGAATACACGGTGATGGGCCGCGTGGCGCGCCGCATCTGGGCCGTGGCCATGAAAGAGAAATACGGYGCCAACGAGCGCAGCCAGAAGCTGAAATACCACATCCAGACCTCGGGCCGCAGCCTGCATGCGCAGGAAATCCAGTTCAACGACATCCGCACCACGCTGCAGGCGCTGATCGCGATTTACGACAACTGCAACTCGCTGCACACCAACGCGTTTGACGAGGCCATCACCACGCCCACCGAAGAATCGGTGCGCCGCGCCATGGCAATCCAGCTCATCATCAACCGCGAATGGGGCCTGGCCAAGAACGAGAACCCCTCACAGGGCGCCTTCATCATCGAGGAGCTCACMGAGCTGCTAGAAGAAGCCGTGCTGCTGGAGTTTGAACGCATCGCTGAGCGCGGCGGCGTGCTGGGCGCCATGGAAACTGGCTACCAGCGTGGCCGCATCCAGGACGAGTCCATGCACTACGAGATGCTCAAGCACACCGGCGAGCTGCCCATCATCGGCGTCAACACCTTCCGCAACCCGCACGGCGATGCGGTACAAGACAAGCTTGAACTGGCCCGCTCCACCGAGGAAGAAAAGCAAAGCCAACTCAAGCGCCTGGACGACTTCCACCGCCTCCACGCCGCCGAGTCACCGGCCATGCTCAAACGCCTGCAGCAGGCCGTGATCGAAAACCTCAATGTGTTCGAAGTGCTGATGGAGGCTGTGCGCGTATGCTCGCTGGGGCAGATCACCAATGCGCTGTTTGAGGTGGGTGGGCAGTACCGGCGGAATATGTAAATCGCCGGGGGCTGCTATTACCCAACTGATCAATGGCAAATTATTTGAGCTATTGACGAATCCTGCCAGCGCTGGTGACGATGGATAACTCGACGAAGCTGGAGCCAGAGTGCTGTCCAGGTTTAAAGCTGATCAAGTAACCACCAAAGTCAAAATTACTCATGCTGTCCAAGGCTAGAACGCTCCCCTCGCGGCTGGGCCTGCTGCCTTGGCGGCGTATCGCTTCAGAAATGACGCGAGCGGCAATATAGCCCTCCATCATGGCGTAGCTCACAGGCACTTCCAGGTTGGGTGTCTTGGCAGCGGTCTCAGTAAATTCCTTGACTAGCTGACTGGAGACCTTGTACGGACTTGGCGTCACTTGGGCGATAGCCACACCTTGCATCTGCTCCGGAGACAGTCGTTTCGAGAGTTGCTCGATGTCGGCGCCCGAATGYGAAAGCAGTTGAGCCGCGCCACCTGCAATACGGTACTTCTCAATGAAGCCAGCCGCAGCAGACCCGCTGGAAACCATGATGATCGCTTGCGGCTGCATGTTCATGAAAGTGTTCACGGCGTCGGTGACGTTGACCGTGTTGGCGACGTAGGAGGCGCGTCCTTCGATCGTCGCTCTGACTTTCCTAGCTGACTCCTCGGCCGCGGCGATTACCGCAGTTGAGCCCGGCCCAGCCT
>NZ_JBFUCA010000158.1:0-8171 GCF_056405475.1 Polaromonas sp. P1_G4 | reverse complement strand
ACCATGATCTCGGGCCGGCTGGAGTCCGGGAAGAACTGCTGCTGCACCTTGCCCATGCCGACGATGCCCAGCGCAAAAATCAGCACCGTCGAGCCGATGGTGATCCAGCGATGCTCCACGCACCAGTTCACCGTTTTGCGAAAGGTGTTGTAGAACGGGCTGTCGAACATCTCATGCGGGCTGTCCTGGCCTGCGGCCACTTCCTGTACATGCGGCGGCACCTTCAGAAGCAGCGTTCCCAAATAAGGAACGAAATAAACGGAGACGATCCAGCTGAGCACCAGCGCGATCACCGTCACCGCAAAAATCGCAAAGGTGTATTCACCGGTGGTGGACTTGGCCAGGCCGATGGGCAAAAATCCCGTGGCCGTGATCAGCGTGCCCGTCAACATGGGCATGGCCGTAATCTCATAGGCAAAGGTTGCGGCGCGCACCTTGTCGTAGCCCTCTTCCATTTTGCGCACCATCATCTCGACAGCGATGATGGCGTCGTCCACCAGCAGGCCCAGCGCAATGATGAGCGAGCCCAGCGAAATCTTGTGCAGCCCGATGCCGTAGTACCACATGGCCAGAAAGGTCAGGCTCAGTACCAGCGGGATTGTGATGCCCACCACCAGGCCAGGCCGCATGTCGATGTAATAACGCTTCCACAACGGGAGCTGGCCGGGGCCGTTGTGCGGCCGCTTGTGAAAGCCCAGGGCGATGAAACTCACCGCCAGCACGATCACCACGGCCTCGATCAGCACGCGCACGAACTCGTTGACCGAGGTGGCCACCGCCTTGGGCTGGTTCTGCACGTTCACCAGCTCGATGCCCCTTGGCAAGGTTTTTTCGATTCGGCCCGACAGCGCCGTGAGCGACTTGCCCAGCGCGATGATATCGCCGCCCTTGCCCATGGACACGCCCAGCGCAATCACTTCCTTGCCCTGGTGATGCACCTTGACGGAAGGCGGATCCACATAACCGCGCTTGATTTCGGCGATGTCGCCCAGTTGCAGCTGGTTGCCGGAGCTGCCGCGAATCGGCATGATGCGCAATTGTTCAATCGCCTCGAACTGACCCGCCACGCGCACCTGCACCACATCCAGCGGCGTCTGCACCGCACCGGCAGATTCCACCGCGTTTTGCTGGCCCAGTTGCGCCAGCACCTGGTTCAGGTCCAGCCCCAGTTGCGCCAGGCGCTTTTGCGAAATCTCTATGTAGACTTTTTCGTCCTGGACACCAAACAGCTCCACCTTGCTCACGTCGGGCACACGCAGCAGTTGCTGGCGCACATCGTCGGCAAAAGTCTTGAGTTCAGCGTAATTGAAGCCGTCGGCTTCCAGCGCGTAGATCACGCCATACACATCGCCGAATTCGTCGTTGAAGAACGGGCCCTGGATGCCGCCCGGCAACGTGCCGCGCATGTCGCCGATTTTCTTGCGCACCGAATACCAGACGTTGGCAACGTCGCCGGGTTTGGACGAGTCCTTGATCTGGAAAATGATCTGCGATTCACCGGGTTTGGAGTAGCTGCGAATCCTGTCGGCATAAGGCGCTTCCTGCAGCGTGCGCTCCAGCTTGTCGGTCACCTGCTCGGCCACCTGCTGCGCTGTCGCGCCCGGCCAGTAGGTGCGCACGACCATGGCGCGGAAGGTAAACGGTGGGTCTTCGTCCTGCCCAAGCTGGAAGTAGGCGACAAAGCCCAGAATCATCAGCACCAGCAGGAGATAACGGGTGAGCGCCGGGTGGTCCAGCGCCCATTTGGAAAGGTTGAAACGGGTCGAGGGCGAAGCCAGTTCGCCGGCAGCGCTGCTGCTGTCTGGATGGGGTTGCGTCATGCCGTCCTCACTTCGCGGCAGAAGCCGCGGAGACGGCAACCGGTGCTGTCACAGGCGCCGCGGATGTCGCGGGCGTTGCTACTGAATTGATAGCTGTTTGCGCAGGACTGGCGCCGGCTACAGCCACACTTGGCTGGTAAATACTGACTTTCTGGCCCGGCGAGAGCACATGCACGCCGGCGCTGACCACCAGCATCCCGGGCTGCAACCCGGAAGCCACCACCACGTCGTTGCCGTCGGCCGTGGCAACCTGAATGAGTTGCGGTTTGACGGTCATGGTGGCCTTGTCAACCACCCATACCGCCGTGGCCTTGCCTTCCTGACGCAGCGCTGTTGTCGGCAGCTTGATGACCGGCGCACCCACCACGCTGCCGGCCTGCGGCACCACATACACCGTGGCACCTAGCGGCGGYGGTTCTTTCGCGTCAACGGAAACCTTGACGGTGTAGGTCCGCGTGACGGGGTCATTGCTGGCCGCCACTTCGCGCACTTTTCCAGTCAGCTCGGCGGTCTGGGACCACACGCGGATACTGACCGGCGAGCCGACCTTGATGGCCGCCACCTTGTCTTCGGGCACAGAGAACACCACATCACGCACACCATCCGCTGCAATCCGCACCACCGGCGCGCCAGCCGTCACGACCTGGCCCGGCTCGGCCTCGATGGCGGTGACAACCCCCGACACGTCCGCGACCAGCGCCGCGTAGTTGGCCTGGTTGCCCTGCACGGCCAGTTGGGACTGGGCTTGCTCCAGTTGCGCCTGCGCTGCCTTCAGGGTGGTTTCGCGGCGCTCCAGTTCGGCGCCGCTGATGAAGTTCTGCTCTTTCAGCTCCCTATAGCGCTTGAAATCGGCGGCAGCAAGGTCGCGGTTGGTGGCGGCGGCGGCGACCTGCGCACGGGCTGCATCGGCCGCGAGCTTGTAATCCTGGGGATCGAGGTTGGCAAGCACTTGCCCGGCCTTGACGCGCTGGCCCAGTTCAGCCTGCCGCTTGATGATCTTCCCCGCAACCCGAAAGCCGAGCCTCGATTCCACCTGGGCGCGGACCTCGCCAGCATATTCGTGGCTCGATGAAAAGGCGTTGGTCCCGACAGTGACCACCTTGACGGCGCGAACCGGCTCTTCTGGCGGGGCGGGTTTGGAACAGGCGGCCAGCAGGACGGCGGCGCCCACCAGGGAGAAAACGGTTTTGTTCATGATCTGATCGGGATGAAACCCGCTTGGATGGCAGGGTAAAAAATGAGCCTGGAAAAGGGTCAGGAAACTGCTACTGACTGACCGGTTAGTAATCTAGGGTAATTGCCAAGGCTTGTCAAGCGACAATCGCCCGCATGACCCAAGGCTCCCAATCGCCAGCCACCCTGACGCCGTCTCTGCAGGGTGTAGCGCACTATGAAAACTTCCCGGTGGCTTCGCTGCTGTGCCCACCGCGCCTGCGTCCGCCCATCGCGGCGATTTACTGGTTTGCCCGCACGGCGGATGACATCGCCGATGAAGGCGATGCCCCACCGGCGGCACGCCTGGCTGACCTGGCGGCCTACCGCGCGGACCTGATGGCCGCCTCTGCAGGCCTTGCACCTTCGCCTCGCTGGGCGCCCGTGTTTGCACAGCTGGCGCCCATGATGGCGGAATTCCAGCTGCCGGTAAATCTGCTGGCTGACTTACTCAGCGCTTTCGAGCAGGACGTCGTCAAGCAGCGTTATGCCGATGAGGCCGAGCTGGCCCATTACTGCAACCGCTCGGCCAATCCCGTGGGCCGGCTGCTGCTGCATCTGTACGGCATCCATGATGCCGCCTCGCTGCAGATGAGCGACTGCATTTGCACCGCCCTGCAACTCATCAATTTCTGGCAAGACCTCAGCGTGGACATTCCGCGCGGGCGCATTTACCTGCCGGCCGATGCCTGGGCCCGCCATGGCGTTGACGAAGCACAACTGCTGGCACTGGAGGCCAACCCCTCTACTATCAATTTGATAGCTGTTTGCGCACGCTCTGCAAGGGCCACGATGCTAAAAGGCTTGCCACTCACGAAAAGAATACCGGGCCGCGGCGGCTGGGAGTTGCGGCTGGTGGTGCAAGGCGGCCTGCGCATCCTTGAGAAAATCGAGGCCCAGGGATTCAATACCCTGCAGCGGCGCCCCAAGCTCGGCCCCTGGGATGTACTGGTGATGGGCTGGCGCGCGCTGTTCATGTAGCCAAGCAGCCGGATCGCATCAGGGACGGACAGACCTGTCAACAAACCCACAGAAAGCCACATGGCAACGCCACCGGTAAAACTGCCGCCCTCGGGCCTCTATCGCGCGCTGGTGTGGGGCTTCTTCCTCTTTTGCTTCAGCTTCGCGCTGATCGGCGGCGTCATCGCAGAGCAGGCGCTGGCCGCCCTCAATTGCCAATTCCATGCAGACCCGCGAGCCGGAACGTGTTCCTTCTTCCAGAACGCGTTGGCCTCAAGGCTCACACCCTTTCTGTCTGCGCAGACTCCGCTGGATTACCCCTTCATCCTGTTGCGCAACTTCTGGTGGCTCATCCTGGCCTGGCTGGTCGCCATCGGCTGGAGCCGCCATGCATACCAAAACCCCAAGGCCATTACTGCCCCGCGTGCGCCTGCCGCCACGGCAGTGCCAATGCAACGAAGGTTGCACCAGTTTTTGCAAGTCAGCTTCTGGATTTTGCTGCTGGGGTTGATCGCGTTTTGCATCGCCTTCGGCACGCCCTTCCTGAGCACGTATGTATCGCGCGAAATACTGCAGGCCCTCGGATGCAATCCGGGCAGCTTCGATCCCCTGGTATCGGCCTGCATGTCCAGGCCTGGTTTCTGGACACCCCGGCTGCAGCCGTTCCTGCTGCCCTTGCTGGGTCAATTAGGCTCCCCGCTCTGGCTCTTCTGGCAATTCGGTGATGTGTTGATCATCTGGGYCGTCCTGATTGCCGTGGTGTTTGCGCTGAAGCTTTACTTCGCCGAACGCACTGCCCCCAAAGCATCCTGATACCCATCCGGCCAACAAGTCCCATGTGACAATTACCGTATGACGCCTGAGCAATATGTCCAGCAAAAAGCCGCCGCATCCGGCAGCAGTTTTTATTACGCCTTCCTGTTCTTACCCAAGGAACGGCGCGCCGCCATCACCGCGTTCTACGCCTTTTGCCGCGAGATCGACGATGTCGTCGACGAAATTACCGACCCCGGCGTAGCGCGCACCAAGCTCGCCTGGTGGCAAGGCGAGGTGCTCAACGCCTATGCCGGCAACCCAACCCATCCAGTGATGAAGGCGCTGATGCCGCTGGCCCTCACCTATCGCATTGAAGCGCGCCACCTGCAGGCTGTCATTGATGGCTGCCAGATGGACCTGGAGCAAAACCGCTACCTGGATTTTCCCGGCCTGCGGCAGTATTGCCACCTGGTGGCCGGCATCGTGGGCGAAGTGGCGGCGCGCATCTTCGGCCAGACCGACGAAGCCACCACCGCCTACGCGCACAAGCTCGGCCTGGCGTTCCAGCTCACCAATATCATCCGGGACGTCGGCGAAGACGCGATGCGCGGGCGCATCTACCTGCCCGTCAACGAGCTGCAGCAATTTGACGTGAAGGCGCATGAGGTCCTCAAGCGCCAGTACTCCGACCGCTTCAGCGCACTGATGAAATTCCAGACCGACCGCGCGCTGGCGCTCTATGACGAGGCACTGGCCATGCTGCCCGAAGCCGACCGCCGCGCCCAGAAGCCCGGCCTCATGATGGCCAGCATCTACCGCACCCTGCTGCGCGAAATCGCCTCCGATGGCTACCAGGTGCTGCACCAGCGCGTCAGTCTCACACCGCTGCGCAAATTCTGGCTGGCGTGGAAGACCCAGGCCTTCGGCAAAATCCAATGAGCCCCCACGCTCCCCACTTCGTGTGGTTCGCTGCCCCCCGCGGGGGCCCTGCGCCTGCGGCCTGGCAAAGCCAGTTCCGCGGCCCCGGCTGGTATGGAACTCACACGATCACCTGCACGCAACCGTGCCCATCATGAGAGTCGCCGTGATCGGCGCCGGCTGGGCCGGATGCGCTGCTGCCGTGGAGGCCACGCGCCTGGGTTACCAGGTCACGTTGTTTGAGACCACCCGCATCGCCGGCGGACGTGCGCGCCGCGTTGGCGGCACGGTGGCAGGCAAGCCGGTCGTGCTCGACAACGGCCAGCACATCCTGATTGGTGCATATGCCGAAACGCTGCGCCTGATGAAGGACCTGGGTGTCGACGCAGAAACTTCCTTGCTGCGAATGCCGCTGACACTGCGGTTTCCGGACGGCAGCGGCCTGAGCCTTCCGCAGCTGCCGGCCCCGCTTGATGCGCTGGCCGGTATCCTCCTGGCACGCGGCTGGTCCTGGGCCGACAAGCTCTCGATGCTCAAGGTCGCCGTTGGCTGGCAGCTCGCGAAATTCAAGTGCGACCCCGGCGTGTCGGTGGCCGACCTGTGCCGCGGCCTGTTACCCGGTGCCATGGCCTCATTGATCGAGCCCCTCTGCGTCTCGGCGCTGAACACGCCAGCAGAGCGCGCCAGCGGCCAGGTTTTCCTGCGCGTGATGCACGACTCGCTGTTCTCGGAAAGCGGCGGCTCCAACCTCTTGCTGCCGCGCGCCGACCTCAGCGCACTGCTGCCCGACGCCGCCCTGCGCTGGCTGGCGGCCCAGGGCAGCACCGTGCGGCTGGGCGCCCGCGTGCAATCCATTGCGCCCCTCGGTTCCAGCTGGGTGGTCAACACCGACATCAGCGCAGCCTTCGACTGCTTGGTGCTGGCCTGCCCGCCCCATGAAGCGGCGCGGCTTGTGGAAAGCAGCGGCCTGCAACCCGGCGACTGGCTGGCGCAGGCGAAAGGCCTTCAACACGAAGCGCTGACCACGGTCTACGCCTGGGCGGCAGGCGTGCGCCTTCAGCAGCCCATGCTGGCCTTACGCGCCGATGCGACCGGACCCGCGCAATTTGTGTTCGACCGCGGGCAACTGGGCGGGCCCACCGGCCTGCTGGCTTTTGTGATCAGCGCCAGCACGGGCGATGGCACGACGCTGGCTGCACAGGTACTGGCGCAGGCGGCACAGCAGCTGGGCCTGGACACCTTGCAGGTGGTGCAAACCATCGTGGAAAAGCGTGCGACTTTTGCCTGCACGCCGGGCCTGCTGCGCCCGGCAATCGAGGTAGCACCAGGTCTTTATGCCTGCGGCGATTACATCGCCGGGCCTTATCCGGCCACGCTGGAGGGAGCCGTGCGCTCGGGGCTGGAAGCGGCGCAGCGCCTGCATTGATCTGCCCCGGCACATCCGCGGCTCGCGGTCATCGCGACCACGTCGCCCGTATTGCTATCAATTAAATAGCTGCTTGCGCACAGCCACAATGGGTTTCAGGCACTTTTCGCCATAAATCTCACCGCGCGGTACGCCGGACGCGCAAGACAGCGCTTGAGCCACTCGTCCACTGCCGGGCATTGCGCCATCAGGCCCGCAGCGCCCTGAATCCACGCCAGCACGGAAGCCACGCAGATATCGGCCGCCGTAAAGCGTTCACCCGCCAGGTAGCTGCGCGACTGCAAATGCTGTTCGAGCACCCGCAGCGGGCCCAGCAGATGCCGCTCGGCGTCCTCGGCCAGCTGGGGCTTGCGGCGCTCTGTCGGCATCATGATGCGGTGCATCAGGAACGCCAGGGCGTCTTTTTCGCACTCGGTCACCACCCAGAAGCTCCAGCGCAGGATGTCTGCCTGCTCCGCGGAACTCTGCGCGGCAAGGCCGGATGCATCAGCGCTTTTGAATCGCTCGGCCAGGTAAAGCACGCAGGCCATGGACTCCCAGACCAGGACCCCATCGTCATCCACCACGGGGATCCGGCCGTTCGGGTTGATGGCAAGAAACTCCGGCGTGCGCGTAGCGCCGCCCACATACGGCAACGCAATGTGCTCATAGGACAAGCCCATTTCCTGTGCCGTCCACAGGGGACGCGCTGCGCGCGAAGCGGCTGTGCCGTAGATTTTGAGTGTCATCGCAAGCGCCTCTTGAAAGTCAACCGTTCACTGCGGGAACAAATCGCACAGCTCTGTCAGCGTGGTCACCGTTTCGTGCGGCACCGCGGGGTGTGCCCACATCTGGTCAGAGCGATTCACCCACACCGTCTGCATGCCGCAATTAAGCGCGCCCAGCACGTCCAGTGTGGCGTCGTCACCCACATGCAATACTTCCTGGGGCAGTACCTCCACGGCCCCAGCTGCCGCATGAAAAATGCGCGGGTCGGGCTTGCCCACACCGAACTGCTGGGCGCTGATGGCCGCCGTGTAATACCGGCCGATGCCGATTCGTTCGACGTCCTCGTTGCCGTTGGAAACCGCCACCAGCGG
>NZ_JBFUCA010000157.1:0-8216 GCF_056405475.1 Polaromonas sp. P1_G4 | reverse complement strand
GTGCTGGCGTTGCCGCTGGTGCTGCTGGTTGGCTGGCCGCGGGCTGAGGCCTGGCCATTCATCGGGGCGTCGGTACTGATTCACATCGGCTACTACATTGCCACCACGCGCGCCTACCAGCATGGAGACCTGGGCCTGACTTACCCGCTGATGCGCGGCGTAGCGCCGCTGCTGGTGGCGCTGTCGGCCAGTTTCACCCTGGGTGAAACGCTCACGCCGCTGGCCTGGGCAGGCATCCTGGGTATTTGCTGCGGTGTGCTGGTGCTGGGCCTGAGCCGCCACGCTCTGCATGCGCCCAAGGCTGTCGGTTTTGCGCTGGCCAACGCCGTCATCATTGCCATCTATACCGTGGTCGATGGGCTGGGTGTCCGCGCTTCAGGCAACGCCTTGCAATACGTTGGGGCTCTCTTCCTGTTTGATGGCTGGCCATTCGGCCTGCTGATGATGGCGCGGCGGGGGCGYGCCATGGGCCACTATGCGCTGCATCGCTGGCCGGTGGCCACCGGCGGTGCGCTGGCATCGTTGGGCTCCTACGGAATCGCGCTGTGGGCCATGACGCGCGCGCCCGTGGCTACGGTGGCGGCGCTGCGCGAAACCTCGGTGCTGTTCGCGGTGCTGCTGGGTTGCTGGCTGCTGAAAGAAGTTTTTACCCTGCGCCGACTCATCGGCACCTGCGCCATCGTCGCAGGTGTCATGGCTATACGGTTAGCTTAGTTCTGCACATATTTCCTTTGATGTGAGGCCTGAACCATGACTGCCACGACGCTTCCCAAGCATGCAGAGATCGTGATTGTGGGTGGCGGCATCGTTGGCTGTTCTGTGGCCTACCACCTGGCCAAAATGGGCAAAACCGACGTGCTGCTGCTCGAGCAAGGCAAACTCACCAGCGGCACCACCTGGCACGCGGCCGGCCTGGTCGGCCAGATGCGGCCCAACCGCAACATGACGCAGATGAGCAAGTACGGCATTGAGCTGTATGCCTCGCTGGAGGCTGAAACGGGCCTGGCCACCGGGTGGAAACAATGCGGCAGCGTCAACGTGGCGCGCACGCCCGAGCGCATGAAGGTGCTCAAAAAGCAGGTCGCCATGGCCAACAGCTTTGGCGTGGAGTGCCATGAGATCTCGCCGCAGGAAGCTGGCGAGAAATACCCGATCATGCGCATCGATGACCTGCAGGGCGCGATCTGGCTGCCGGGTGACGGCAAGGCCAATCCGGCGGACCTTTGCATGTCGCTGGCCAAGGGCGCGCGCAACCGCGGCGTGAAGATGGTTGAAGGCATTGAGGTGACCGGCGTCATCATTGAAAACGGCAAGGCCGTGGGCGTGAAGACCGCGCAAGGCGACGTGCGCTGCGAAGTCCTCGTCAATTGCGCCGGCCAATGGGCGCGCCAGTTCGGCAAGCTGGCGGGCGTGAATGTGCCACTGTATTCGGCTGAGCATTTCTACATCGTCACCGGCAAGATTCCGGGTGTGCACCCCATGCTGCCGGTCATGCGCGACCCAGACGGCTACATCTACTACAAGGAAGAAGTCGGCGGCCTGGTGATGGGCGGCTTTGAGCCCCAGGCCAAGCCCTGGAAGATGGACCCGATTCCGGCGACCTTCCAGTTCGAATTGCTGGACGAAGACTGGGACCAGTTCGAACCGCTGATGACCGCCGCGCTGCACCGCACCCCGTGCCTGGAGACGGCCGAAGTCAAGATGCTGCTCAACGGCCCCGAAAGCTTCACGCCGGACGGCAACTTCATCCTGGGTGAAGCGCCCGAATTGCGAAACTACTTTGTCTGCGCGGGCTTCAATTCGGCCGGCATTGCCAACAGCGGCGGCGCGGGCCGGCTCATGGCCGAATGGATTGTGGGTGGGGAGCCCAGCACCGATTTATGGGACGTGGACATCCGCCGCTTCGGCAGCTTTACCGGCAACCGCAAGGCACTGGCCGAGCGCACCGGCGAGACGCTGGGCCTGCACTACGCCATGCGCTGGCCGCGTCAGGAACTGGAAACGGCGCGGCCGTTGCGTACCTCACCGCTGTACGACATCCTGGCCGCCAGAGGCGCGGAGTTCGGCGGCAAGAATGGCTGGGAGCGTGCAAGCTATTTCAGGCCGGAGGGCCAGGCGCGCCCGGAATACTCCCTCGACAAACCGGCCTGGCTCCCGTGGATGATTGAGGAGCAAAAAGCCACGCGCGAAACCGTTGCCCTTTACGACCAGACCTCGTTCTCCAAATACCTGTTGCAGGGCCGCGATGCGCTGGCCGTGCTGCAGCGCCTGTGCGCCAACGAGATGGACGTGTCTGTCGGCAAGATGGTCTACACCGCCATGCTCAATGAGCGCGGCGGTTTTGAAAGTGACTTGACCGTGATGAGGCAAGCCGCGAACCAATTCCTCATCATCACCGGATCTGCGCAAACGGTAAGGGACTTCGACTGGATCACGCGGCGTATCGGCGAAGCGGAACATGCCGTGTTGACCGATGTGTCGACGATGTACTCGGTGCTGTCGGTGATGGGGCCGAAGGCGCGCGAGCTGCTGGCGCTCGTTAGCCCGGACGACCTGTCGCCCGAGGCGCTGAAGTTCTCATGGACGAAAGAGATTGACGTGGGCTTTGCCCGCGTGCGCGCCGCCCGCATGAGCTATGTGGGCGGGCCGGGCTTTGAGCTCTACACGCCGATCGAAATGGCGCGCCATGTGTACCTGGCACTGATGGAGGCCGGCAAGGCGCTCGGTATTCGTGATGCAGGCTACTACGCGCTGGATGCGCTGCGTATTGAGCAAGGCCGGCGCGCCTGGGGCGCAGAGCTCGGCCCGGACGAAACGCCGTGGGAGGCGGGGTTGGCCTTCAGCGTCAGGCTCGACAAGCCGGCTGACTTTATCGGCAAGGCCGCGTTGCTCAATTCACAGGGGCTGGCGCTGCGCAAGAAACTGGTCACGCTGGTGTTTGACACGCCGGATGCCTTTGCCTGGGGCGGCGAGGCGATTGTGATGGACGGGCAAATGGTGGGCGAAATTTCGTCGGTCGGCTGGAGCCCGCTGGCCGGCGCCTGCGTGGCGCTGGGTTATGTGCGCGGCGACAGCGCCAACCAGCCGCATGCCGGAACGCCTGCGCAAATCGAGCTGTGGGGCGAGCGCATCGGTGCGAAGCTTTACGACAAGTGGCCGCCTGCCAAACCCTGATTCGCTATCATTTCAGGAGCTGCTTGCGCAAGTTCTGTATGGATTGCAGGCTCATTTGCTTAAAAATTCCCGGGAAAGTGCATGGGTGCAGGTGCTGCCGCTGCCGCTACTGACCGTCAGGTAAATCCATCCCGACAAAACGCACGGTGACGCGGGTACCGGGCGTTTGCGGGTGGCCCGGCAGGGCCGCATCTTCAATGGTGATGGTGGCGCCATGCTGCTTGGCGATTTCCAGCACGATGGCCAGGCCCAGGCCGGAGCCGTCGACGTTGGTGCCCAGCGTCCGGTAGAACGGCTGGAACACCAGCTCGCGCTCGGACTCCAGGATGCCCGGCCCGGAGTCTTCCACCAGCAGCACCAGTACGCCGCTGAAGCGGTCGGTCATGAGCCGCAGCGTGACCTGTCCTTTTTCGGGCGTGTAGTTGATGGCGTTGTCCAGCAGGTTGCGCACCAGCTCCTTGAGCAGGGTCGGGTTGCCTTCCAGCTGCGTCGCCTGCTCGCCGGCGGCGGGCCCGTCGTAGCCGAGGTCGATCTGTTTTTCAAGGGCGCGAGGCACCGAGTCGGCCATCACTTCCGAGACGATATGCACCAGGTCGATGTGCAGCTTGGCGAGGCTGCGGCCTGTGGTTTCGGCGCGTGCCAGCGCCRGCAGCTGGTTGACGGTGTGGGTGGCACGTATGCTGGCACGGCCGATGTGCTTGAGCGATTTTTTGAGTTCGTCGGCATCGGTTTCGCGCTGCGCCAGGTCGGCCTGCATGCGCAGGCCCGCCAGCGGTGTCTTCAACTGATGCGCGGCATCGGCGAGAAAGCGTTTCTGCGTGGTCAGCGACACCTTGAGCCGGCTCAGCAAATCGTTGATGGAGGACACCAGCGGTGCTACCTCTTCTGGCACCGCGGTTTCATCGAGCGGGCTCATGTCGTCGGACTTGCGTGCGCGGATGCGCTTTTCAAGCTGGGCCAGCGGCTTGATGCCGCGCACCAGTGCCAGCCACACCAGCAGTACGGCCAGCGGTAGCGTTACGAACTGCGGCACCATGGTGCCCTTGACGATTTCAGTGGCCAGCGTCTTGCGCTTTTCCAGCGTTTCGGCCACTTGCACCAGCACCATCTGGGCGGACACGGCTTCGGGTGCACCCGCGCTCTTGTCGCTGCGCGGTGCAGCCGCCTTGCCTGTCGGCGCCGGGGCTTTGACCTCGACCTTGAGCCAGGTATAGGCCACGCGGACATCCTCGCCCTGGATCAGGTCTTCGCGCAGCCGCACCTCGCCGTTGGTGGGCTTGTCTTCATCGGGCGGCAGGGGCAGGTCGTGTTCGCCGCTGAGCAGTTCGCCTTGCGTGCCCACAACCTGGTAATAGACCAGATCGGTGTCATCGGCGCGCAGGATCTCGCGCGCCGGCGCCGTCAGGTTGAATTGCACCTGGTTGTTTTTGACCGCCACCAGCTTGGCCAGTGCCTGCACGTTGTATTCAAGCGCACGGTCAAATGGCTTGCCTGCAATGTTCTGCGCCACCAGCCAGGTCAGCGCCAGGCTGATCGGCCATAGCAGCAGCAGCGGCGTGAGCATCCAGTCGAGGATCTCGCCGAAGAGGCTTCGGCGCTCGCGCTGGAAGAGTCTCAGAGCCACAGGTCAAGAAGCGTGCGGGACGTCCGTCCGGCGCGCATGCTCTTCATGCCAGCAGGGGCCGCGGAACCGGCTTTGCCGGGCCGCAGGCGCAGCGGCCCCCTCGGGGGGCAGGGCGCTACACGCAGTGAGCAACCGTGGGGGCTCATCAATTTGGTATTTTTTCGAGGCAGTAACCGAGCCCGCGCACGGTCGCGATGCGCACCGGGCCTTTTTCAATCTTCTTGCGCAGCCGGTGGATGTACACCTCGATCGCGTTGTTGCTGACTTCTTCGCCCCATTCGCAGAGGCGTTCCACCAGCTGGTCCTTGCTGACGAGGCGGCCGGCCCGCTGCAGCAGCACTTCGAGCAAGCCGAGTTCGCGCGCCGACAGCTCCAGCATCTGGCCGTCGATGGTGRCCACGCGTCCGGCCTGGTCGTACACCAGCGGGCCGTGCTTGATGGTGCTGCTGGCGCCGCCCATGCCGCGGCGGATCAGCGCGCGCACACGGGCTTCGAGTTCCTGCAGTGAAAACGGTTTGGCCATGTAGTCGTCGGCGCCGTAGTCCAGGCCCTTGACGCGTTCTTCCACGCTGTCGGCGGCGGTCAGGATCAGCACCGGCATGGCCGAGCCGCGGGCGCGCAGGCGCTTGAGCACTTCCAGCCCGTGCATGCGCGGCAGGCCCAGATCCAGGATCAGCAGATCGAATTCTGTGTTGGTGAGCAGCGCGGCGTCGGCTTCGGTGCCGCTGGCCACGTGGTCGGCTGCCGCACCGGAGGCGCGCAAAGTGCGCAGCAGGCCGTCTGCCAGGACCTGGTCATCTTCGGCAATCAGGATACGCATGGTTGTCTCCGGGGAGTGGTCCGCATTACGGGAGCTGTGGGCCAGTTTTACTTGTTCGGCAAATTTTAGGCTTTTGTCGCCAGAGGTTTGCTGACGTCGGTTGGGATCAGGCTGCTGCGTAGGCCTCGAGTCCCAGCGCGACCACCGTAGCTACATCATGCCCCACAGCCTGGCGAAACTCATCCTCGGCTTGCCGAACCGCTCTGTGAAAGGCTTCCAGCCAGAGCAGGCCCGATTCGGTGAACACCACCTGGCGGGCGCGTTTGTCGTGCGGGTCGGGCTGGCGCGTCACCAAACCCCAGGCTTCGCATTGGTCGACGAGGTCGCCCATGGCCTGCTTGCTCATGCCCGCGCTTTGCGCCAGGTCCGTCAGGCGCGAGCCGCCGACCGCCAGGTGGCGAGTGATGTGGATGTGCGCGGCACCGACCTGGTCGCGTGCGGCCAGGTTGGAGAGCGCCAGCGGCACCTCGATGCTGCTGGCCATCAGCGACAGCACGCGCTCGTCGAAGCGGCGCAGCGCATGGCCCATCAGGCGGCCCAGGTGGGTCTGCCGCCAGCCGGCTTCGGTGGCACCAAAGGGGCTGGAAATGTGAGGTGGACTGACTGCTTCAGGCATGAAATCATGGTATCTCAATTGATCAGGCAAACTGACTAAAAATAGGGTTTACTTATTTCTATGGCGCCCATAAAGTACTGGTCATGCATCCAGCGCTGTGATTAAAAGCAGAGGCCGGAAATTAGAGAAAAAGTTTYACATCATTGATTTTCAAGGAGTTTTTCATGGAACTGACCAGCAAACTGAACCCCGCCCAAAACCCTGTACAAAGCGCCGCCCTGAACACCGAGAAGGCCAAAGCCCTGCAGGCCGCGCTGGCCCAGATCGAAAAGCAGTTCGGCAAAGGCACCATCATGAAGCTGGGCGACGGCGAGGTCATCGAAGACATCCAGGTCGTTTCCACCGGCTCCCTGGGCCTGGACATCGCCCTGGGCGTCGGCGGCCTGCCGCGCGGCCGTGTGGTTGAAATCTACGGCCCTGAATCGTCGGGCAAAACCACGCTGACCCTGCAGGTCATCGCCGAAATGCAAAAACTGGGCGGCACCTGCGCCTTTGTGGATGCCGAGCACGCGCTGGACATCCAGTACGCGCAAAAGCTGGGCGTCAATTTGCAAGACCTGCTGATCAGCCAGCCCGACACCGGCGAGCAGGCGCTTGAAATCGTTGATTCGCTGACCCGCTCCGGCGCGGTCGACCTGATCGTGGTCGACTCGGTGGCGGCGCTCACGCCCAAGGCCGARCTTGAAGGCGAAATGGGCGACTCSCTGCCCGGCCTGCAGGCCCGCCTGATGAGCCAGGCGCTGCGCAAGCTCACCGCCACCATCAAGAAGGCCAACTGCATGGTCATCTTCATCAACCAGATTCGCATGAAGATCGGCGTGATGTTCGGTTCGCCCGAAACCACCACCGGCGGCAATGCGCTGAAGTTCTACGCCTCGGTGCGGCTGGACATTCGCCGCATCGGCTCCATCAAGAAAGGCGAAGAGGTGATCGGCAACGAAACCCGGGTGAAGGTGGTCAAGAACAAGGTGGCCTCGCCATTCAAGACGGCGGAGTTCGACATCCTCTACGGCGAGGGCATCAGCCGGCTGGGCGAGGTGCTGGACCTGGGTGTGGCCGGCCACATCGTCGAAAAAGCCGGCGCCTGGTATGCCTTCAACGGCGAAAAAATTGGCCAGGGGCGCGACAACTCGCGTGAGTTCCTGAAAGAAAACCCCGAACTCGCCATCGAGATCGAAAACAAGGTGCGCGAATCGCTGGGTATTCCGCTGGTGCAAGCCGCGGCCGGCACCGAGCCAGCACCGGCTGAAAAGGCGCCCAAGGCCGAGAAAGCCGAAAAACCCGCCAAAGTAGCCGCCTGAGCCTGTCTTTTGAATGCCAAATAAGGCGACATACCAATCAGAATGGGCGCAAGCAGCTATCAAAAGAGTAGCGCTTGCATTTCAATCTGGCTGGGTCCTTTGACATGGAAAACCCGGCAGACAGCTCCCCCGCCAAACCCGCCCGCCGTGCGGGTTTTGGCCTTTCCCTCAAGGGCCGCGCATTGCGTTACCTTGCCGCGCGCGAACATTCACGCGCCGAACTTGAACGCAAGCTGGCTCCGCATGAAGAAACGCCGGGCCAGCTGAAGGCGGTGCTCGACGACCTTGAGCTCAAGGATTTCATCAGCGAAGAGCGTGTCATCGATTCGGTCATCAACCGGCGTTCCCGCAAGCTGGGCGCCTCGCGTATCCAGCAGGAGCTGCAGGCCAAAGGACTGGACGTGACGGCCATACGGGAGGCGGTTGGGCAGCTTAAGGCCACCGAGCGCGAACGGGCGCGAGACATCTGGCAGCGAAAGTTTGGCACAGCCCCGGCCAACCCCGCAGAACATGCCCGGCAAATCCGATTTCTGGCGGGAAGAGGTTTTACACTGGAGGTTGCATCGTGGGTCCTCAAAAATCCCGACAAGGAAGGGTATTGAGATCCAGGCTGCAGTGGCCCTTCCTCCCAAAGTCTGGCCTGGGAATGTGAAAAACTTTCAGTAGTCAGCCATTTTCCAG
>NZ_JBFUCA010000156.1:0-8335 GCF_056405475.1 Polaromonas sp. P1_G4 | reverse complement strand
GAGTTCGCGTCGGTGGTGTGCCAGGCTGCCGACCGCGGCTGCAAAGTCGTCGTCATCGACAGCATCAACGGCTACCTCAACGCCATGCCGGATGAGCGCTTCCTTACCACGCATTTGCACGAACTGCTGACGTACCTGGGTCAGCGCGGTGTGGTGACCATCCTGGTGGGTGTGCAGCAGGGCATGCTGGGCGGCCAGATGTCCACCGCGGTGGACGCCAGCTATCTGGCCGACAACGTGCTCATGCTGCGCTATTTCGAGCATGACGGCGAGGTCAAGCAGGCCGTATCGGTGTTCAAAAAGCGAGGCAGCCTGCACGAGCGCACCATCCGCGAATTCTCCATGTCTCGCAAGGGTATCCACGTAGGTGCGCCTCTGCGCGGCTTCCGCGGCATCCTGACGGGGGTGCCGGTTTATGTCGGTAACGATCCTGAAGTGGGTGGCGCCCGCGGAGCGAGATAGGTGGAGCGGCGAATCGTCATTTGTGCGCCTACAGGGCGGGACGCAGCGCTGACTGCCAAAGTGCTCCGGTCCGTGGGTATCCACAGCATTGTGTGTGCAAACAGCGATGAGCTTATGACGCAACTCCCGCTGGGTGCCGGCGCCCTCTTGCTGGTGGAAGAGGTTGTCAGTGGTGCCGCCATGCGGCCACTGGCCGAATACGTGGCCTCACAGCCCACCTGGTCGGACATCCCCATCCTGCTTTTGACACGCAGCGGCGCCGATTCGCTGGATGTGCAGCGGGCGGTCGAGCATCTGGGTAACGTCACGCTGGTGGAGCGGCCCGTGCGCACCATTGCCCTGATTACCGCCACCCGTTCGGCCGTGCGGGCCCGCGAAAGGCAATACCAGGTGCGCGATGCCGACAAGCGCAAGGACGAGTTCCTGGCTACGCTTGCGCATGAACTGCGCAATCCGCTGGCGCCGATCCGTACGTCCATGGGAATCCTCAGGCATCTTTACCCGGATTCGGGCCAGATCACGGAGTTGCGCAATGTCGTGGACCGCCAGGTGGCTCACCTGACGCGATTGGTGGATGACCTGCTGGACGTGGCCCGCATCACCAGCGGCAAGGTCACCCTGAAAAGGGGGCAGATCACACTGCAATCAGTGATCAACCATGCGGTGGAGATTTCCGGTTCCGCCATGGAAAGCAAGCAGCACCGGCTGGACGTGCAGGAGCCGGACGCACCGTATTTTCTGGATGCCGATCACGCGCGCCTGGTACAAAGCGTCGCCAACCTTCTGGTCAACGCCGCCAAGTTCACGCATCCAGGCGGGCATATCGTGCTGCGCGCGGAAGTCGAGGGGCCTGTGGTGACTTTCCGGGTCGCCGACAACGGGATCGGGCTTGAGGCGTCTTCTCTGGCAAAGATCTTTGACCTGTTTGCCCAGACGCCCGTGCCTGGCGAAGCRCCGACCGGTCTGGGAATCGGTCTGAGCCTGGCCAGGCAGTTTGCCGAGATGCACGGCGGCACTCTGCACGCCAGCAGTGAAGGCCTGGGTCATGGCAGTGAGTTCGTCCTGGCGCTGCCGGTGGTTCTGGAGGGCGGGCAGCCTGCATCGCCTGTGCAAATGGCGGGCTCCGCCCGGTCCGGAAATGCCAAAAAAATCCTGGTGGTGGACGACAACGTGGATGCGGCCAATACMTTGGGCGCTTTGCTTGGCATGGATGGTTTTGCAGTGACAACGGCGTATGACGGTGTGGCCGCCGTTGCTGCAGCCAAGGCCCACAGGCCGGACGTTGTCGTTATGGACATCGGAATGCCCGGCATGAACGGGTACGACGCAGCACGCTTGATCCGCCAGCAGCCGGCCGCTGAAAGTATGGTCCTTATTGCACTCACTGGCTGGGGACAGACAACAGACAAAGCCCTTGCCAGTCTGGCCGGGTTTAACCACCACCTGGTCAAACCGGTGGATTACGAAAGCCTGATGTCCTGCCTCGTTGCCTGATGCGGGTAAAAAGCAGCGGCCGGAAAGCCGGGAATTAAAGCTCGAATCAAGAAAGTGGTGCCTGATTCGGGCTTGTCCTACACGCATTTCCTATCCCGCTGACGCTTTGTGGCCGAGTGTGAACCTACAGTCAAAACCCAGCCACTCAAAGCCTTCATTGGCGCCGCCATGTTTCTAGACAGCTTTCYCCTGCATGAACCAGAAATCCGGGCAACCCGGCCTGCGCGCGAAGTCGCCATGGAAGCGGGGAAATTCCGCAGTGCCTGGCCGTTCATCGTCACCGGCAACGGTTTTGGTGTATCGCATGCTGCCCGTGATTCCCGGGGGGGAATGCCCTCAATGTCGGCATCCGCATTTCCCGCCGCGGATCCCGGCAGCTTTGTTACGTGACGTTCAGCGACACGAAGGACACGAGATGGGCCTGAAAAAACGTATTGATCCAAAGAGTGATCGTGACCGCAAGAACGGGTCAGCCGCACAGCCTGACGCCATATCTGCCGAGGAATACGGCAGAGAGGGCACCAACAAGACCATCGCGCAGCCCAAAGCCGACAATGCGCCGTCCGAAGAATTGGGCAATACCCCGCATGTCGGGAAAAGCCCCTACACGCGCGGTTGAATCGCGGGGTTGATCTTCTGGATTAGCGAGGGGAGGGACCTCTTGGGTCCTTAACTTCGCAGCGCGAGCAAGCCTGCGCTGAAAGCCGCACAAGCTCGCTTCGTTCGGGGCCTTACAGGCCGGCTGCAGCGCGAAGCGCAGCAGCTTTATCGGTCGTTTAGCTTCGGCGCAGGCCTTCGGCCCTTAACTTCGCTGCGCGAAGTGAGCCTGCGCTGAAGAACTGATACCGGGCTGTCCGACCGGCGGCCTTACAGGCCGGCTGCAGCGCGCAGCGCAGCAGCTTTATCGGTACGTTCCCAGGTAAATTCCGGCTCGTCGCGGCCGAAGTGGCCATAGGCTGCCGTCTTTTCGTAGATGGGGCGCAGCAGGTCCAGCATCTGGATGATGCCCTTGGGGCGCAAGTCAAAGTGTTCATTGACGAGAGCCGAGAGTTTCTCGTCGGAGATCACGCCGGTGCCTTCGGTATAGACCGTGACGTTCATGGGGCGGGCTACGCCGATGGCATAAGCCACCTGGATCTGGCATTGGCGTGCCAGGCCCGCGGCCACAATATTTTTGGCCACATAACGGGCTGCGTAGGCAGCTGAGCGGTCCACCTTGCTGGGGTCTTTGCCGCTGAACGCGCCGCCGCCGTGCGGGCAGGCGCCGCCGTAGGTGTCGACGATGATCTTGCGGCCGGTCAGGCCGCAGTCGCCCTGCGGGCCGCCGATGACGAAGCGGCCGGTCGGGTTGATCAGGTACTTGGTGTCCTTGAGCCACTCTTTGGGCAGCACGGGCTTGATGATCTCTTCAATGATGGCTTCGGTGAACGAGGCCTTCATCTTGTGGGCAGTTTCGCTCTGGTCGGGGCTGTGCTGGGTCGACAGCACCACGGTGTCGATGCTGTGCGGCTTGCCGTCCACATAGCGCATGGTGACCTGGCTCTTGGCGTCGGGGCGCAGGAAAGGCAGGCGGCCGTCCTTGCGCAGCTGGGCCTGGCGCTCGACGAGGCGGTGTGCGTAGTAAATCGGCGCGGGCATCAGATCGGGCGTTTCGTCGCAGGCGTAGCCGAACATGAGGCCCTGGTCGCCGGCGCCGATGTTCAGGTGGTCGTCACTGGCATGGTCTACGCCCTGGGCGATGTCGTTGGACTGCTTGTCATAGCAAACCATGACGGCGCAACCCTTGTAGTCGATGCCGTACTCGGTGTTGTCGTAGCCGATGCGCTTGATGGTGTCGCGCGCGACCTGGATGTAGTCGACATGCGCGTTGGTGGTGATCTCGCCGGCCAGCACGACGAGGCCGGTGTTGGTCAGGGTTTCGGCGGCGACGCGGCTGCGTGGGTCCTGCTTGAAAATTGCGTCGAGGATCGCGTCGGAAATCTGGTCGGCGACCTTGTCGGGATGGCCTTCAGAGACGGATTCGGATGTAAAGAGAAAATCGTTCGCCATTGCGTACACTCCATGAAGTTTGTCGGCGCGTTGCCGGCTGGAATGCCTCGGCGAACGCTTTAGCAGTTTGGTTTAATGTCGCCCTGCAAGTAGTTCAGTAACTCGGCGACAGCCTGCATTATATGACGGCTGGTTTTTGGCCGGCGTAACCTTTCGATACCCCTTTCACCTGATTCATGCCCTGGTTGTTTCGCTTCTTTTCCCTCTGGCCGCTGGCCGCCCTGCATGCGCTGGGCGGCATGCTGGGCTGGCTGGTGTGGGGCTTGAGTCCGCGCTACCGCGCCCAGTTCAGGGCACATGTGGCGCAGGCCGGACTGCCGTTCGCGGTCGCCCGCCCGGCGATTGCCGAGGCTGGGCGCTTTATTGCCGAACTACCCAAGCTGTGGATGCGGCCGGCTTCGGAGTCCTGC
The DNA here is from genome assembly GCF_056405475.1 of Polaromonas sp. P1_G4. Taxonomy (NCBI): domain Bacteria; kingdom Pseudomonadati; phylum Pseudomonadota; class Betaproteobacteria; order Burkholderiales; family Comamonadaceae; genus Polaromonas; species Polaromonas sp. P1_G4. The sequence goes on along the minus strand of NZ_JBFUCA010000156.1, from coordinate 3,920 downwards.
CTGGGTAATGTCCGCATCGAAGGCCAGGTGCATGCGGAGCAGGCCTTCGCCGAAGGCCGCGGGGTGATTTTTTTTGGTCCCCATTGCGGCAGCTTCGAGCTGGGCCCGCAAGCGCTGGCCGAGCTGTATGGGCCCATTACCGCGATTTACCGGCCCGCGCGCAAGGCCTGGCTGGCCCGGCTGGAACGCCTGGCGCGTGACCGGGCCAATCTCACCGTCGTGCCCGCTTCCTTAAGCGGCATCCGCCTCATGCATAAAACCCTCAAAGCCAATCAGGCCGTGGCTTTGCTGACGGACCAGGTGCCGCCCGAAGGCCTGGGCGTGTGGGCGCCTTTTTTTGGCAAGCCGGCCTACACGATGACACTGGCTGCGCGGCTGGCGTTGCAAAGCGGTGCGGTGCTGCTGCCCGTCAGTTGCGAGCGCCTGGCCCGCGGCAAAGGGTATTTCCTCAAGATATGGCCTCCGGTGCAGGGGATGGACGCCTCAGATTCCGGCGCGCGCGCCGACCTGCTGCATGGGGTGACACAGATCAACCGGGCGATCGAAGCCATTGTGCTGAGCCAGCCTGGCCAGTATTTGTGGGGCTATGCACGCTACAAGACACCTCGCAAGGAAACTCCCCTTTGAAGACTCCCCGCCAGTTGGCCAGCCGAATCGTGACCCGCGGCGGCATTTTCTTTATGCGGGTGCTGGCGCTGCTGCCGCTTTCCTGGACGCGTGGCCTGGGCGTGCTGCTCGGCTGGATGTTGTATGCGATGGTAGGCTCGCGCCGGCGCGTGGTGGCCACCAATTTCGCGTTGTGCTTTCCCGGTTACCCGACCGCAGAGCGGCGCCGCCTCACGGTGCTGACATTTGTATTTTTTGCCCAGGCCTGGCTGGACCGCGCCTGGCTGTGGCACGCGCCCCAGGCCTGGGTGCAGCGGCGCGTTCAGGTGACGGGGGCTGTGCAGGAACTGGAGGGCAATGAGCCCACGGTGATATTCCTGCCGCATTTCGTCGGCCTGGATGCGGCATGGGCCGGTGTGGCGCTGCAGATGCCGCGGCCTTCGACCACCATTTACACCGACCAGTCGAACAAACTGGTCGACCGCTGGATACTGCGGGGCCGGCGGCGGTTTGGCAACCTGCGGCTTTTTGGGCGGGGTGATGGCGTCAAGCCCATTGTGGCCGCGCTTCGGGAAGGGCAGCCGCTTTACCTGTTGCCCGACATGGACTTCGGCCCTGACGATTCAGTGTTCGTGCCTTTTTACGGCATACCCACCGCAACGGTCCCGTCTCTCTCTCGATTTGCACGCCTGGGCCGCGCCAAGGTGCTGCCCCTGTTGCCCCGAATCACTCCGACGGGCTATGAGGTGGAGGTGTTGCCGGCCTGGGCGGATTTCCCCAGCGACGACCCGGTGGCCGACACCGCACGCATGAACGCGCAGCTGCAGGACTACATCAACACCATGCCCGCCCAGTACTACTGGGTGCACAAGCGCTTTAAAACCCGACCAGAAGGCGAGCCGTCCCTGTAGTGACGGCGGGCGGGTTGGGCCGAAATTTTAGGGGAATAGTCCTCCGGGCCAGGCGGAATGAGCGCAAGAAGCTATTAAATCAATAGCAATCTAGCGCAGAAAATCCTGCAGGTGTGCCGCCACCAATGCGGGCTGCTCGTGCACGATCCAGTGGGTTGCGCCTTCGATGCGGCGTAAATCCATCTGCGGCACGTAGTCGCCCAAGCCTTCCAGCAGTGCGGGCGGCAAGGCCGTATCGTCCAGTGCCCAGAGCACCAGCGTCGGCAGGTGAACTTCCAGCATGTCCCGTGGAATGCTCACTGCCGCGGCGGCCGGGTCGTTGTGCGGCGGCCCGGGCCGGGGCGGGCGCAAGGGCGAAGCCCGGTAGTAATTGCAGGGGCCTGTCAGGCCCTTGCGCCAGATTTCGCGGTATTGGTCCTTGATGGCGTCGGTCAGCCACGCGTGCGGCCCATCGACCGCGCCCATGTTGGCAAAAAAATCCCAGAGCCGCCGAAAGTCATCTTCGGCCAGCAAGGCTTCGGCGTCGGGGCGAATCAGGAAGTTCATGTAGGCGCTGGCGGCTTGCTGCGCCGGCGAATGCTGCAGTTCGCGCAGAAAAGTGCCGGGGTGCGGCGAGTTGATGATGGCCAGCTTTTTCATCAACGCGGGATGGCCCGCAGCCAGGTTCCAGGCCACCGCGCCGCCCCAGTCATGGGCCACAAGGCATTCCAGTTGGCCACCTTCCAGCGCAATCAGCGCTGCAATGTCCTGCACCAGGTGTTTGGGCCGGTAGGCGGTCGCCTCCAGCGGCGCGCTGGAATGTTCAAAGCCGCGCAGGTTGGGCGCCACACAGCGAAAGCCGCCGTTTTCAGGCCGCGCGAAGTGTTCCAGCAAGCCGTCCCAGACAAAAGCGGCTTCCGGAAAGCCGTGCAGGAACATCAGGACAGGGCGGCCCGTTTCGCCCGCAATCCGGCAGGACAGGGTGATGCCGTGGGGCAATGCATACAAGCGGGTGGCGATCATGTTGCTACACTTTTTATAGCTGTTTGCGCTTGTCCCAGTTGGGTTGGAGCCGGTATTTGCCTGAAATTTCAGCGCTGGAGAGCTGCCTCAGTCATTGATCTCGGGCAGCTCTTCAGGCGCCGCTTTGGCAGGCTTTGCCGGTTTTTCGGCCGGATGGGCCCAGTCCCACAAATGCTGGGCTACTTCCTCGACACCGCGGCGCTTCAGCGAAGAAAAGAGTTTGACGTCTCCGCCGCCGGCCTGCAGTCGCACAATGGACAGCGCCTTGGCCGCTTCGGTCTTGTTGAGCTTGTCGGACTTGGTCAGCAGCACCAGGAACTTGAGGCCGTCTTCCACCCGCGGCCGGATCACGTCCAGCAGGATCTCGTCGAGCTCGGTCAGGCCCAGGCGCGGGTCGCACAGCAGCACCACGGCCTTGAGGTTGTCGCGCGTCTGCAAATAGTTGCCCATCACCTGCTGCCAGCGGTACTTGGCTTCCTTGGGCACGGCCGCATAGCCGTAGCCCGGCAGGTCGGCCAGTACGGCGTCCGTCACGCCCTGCTTGCCCAAGCTGAACAGGTTGATGCTCTGCGTGCGGCCCGGCGTCTTGGAGGCAAATGCCAGCCGGTGTTGCTGCGTCAGCGTGTTGATACAGGTGGATTTGCCGGCGTTGGAACGGCCGACAAAGGCGATTTCAGGCACGTCGACACGGGGCAGGTGCTTGAGCTCAGGCGCTGTGGTCAGGAATTTGGCGGTGTGCAGCCAGCCCATCGCGATTTTGGGATCGGGCGCGCCAGTTGCGGCTAAGGGTGGTTTGGACGGAGAGGGTGAGGTCATGATCGGGCGGTCCCTGGAGATCGGTTGCACGCTACCGGCATGCGTTGGAGGGAGCAATGGCTTCGGGGACGGAACCCGGGAAGCGCTGAGGCGGTGCGGAGCTGCTGGCCCGTTGCCGCGGCAAGACCCGAATAATCGGGGGTGCCCTGAAGCCATTGTAAAATCAGAAAGTTATAAGTTTTGTGCGCCAACCAATTAAAACCCCCGATATGAAGCTGTTCGTTACTTCTCTCCTGGCCGCCTTGCTGGCCGTGCCTGCCGTGTCGTCTTATGCTGCCGGCGAAGCCGCACCTGCACATGGCGCCGCTTCGGCTCCCGCAGCAGCAGCAGCCCCGGCCAAGATTGCCAAGCCTGATCTGGTCAAGGGCGAGGCCAGCTTCACCGCAGTTTGCGCCAGCTGCCACGGCGCCGACGGAAATTCCGGCACCCCCGCCAACCCCAAGCTGGCGCAGCAGCACCCCGAATACCTGGTCAAGCAGCTGCAGGAGTTCAAGGCCGGCAAGCGCAAGAACCCCATCATGCAAGGCTTTGCGTCCGCGCTGTCTGAAGACGACATGAAAAACATCGCTTACTGGGCGACGTCCA
>NZ_JBFUCA010000155.1:0-8344 GCF_056405475.1 Polaromonas sp. P1_G4 | reverse complement strand
TGGCAACGACGCCCTGGCCTGGGTCATGATTTTGTCCTTCCAGGCTTTCCAGGGGGTGTAGAGCCGCGCGAACCACGGCATTTGCATGAGTGCAGGCTGGGTCAGTTGAAAGAGGCGTGCCGCCAGCGCGGTTCCGGTGAGTTTGGCCGCCAGTATCAGCGCCAGGCCGACAGTGACATGCCCCAGGCCGAACAGGTAAAGCGCCAGCAGCTTCAGCGGGATCAGCGCCAGCACCGGCACGCCGAAGGCGAGCAGCGCAGCCCAGGGCGGCAAGCGGGTGATCCAGCGCTCCAGCCGCCCCCACCAGGGCAGGCGCCCCAGTGCTGCAAAGCCGGCGGCCAGCGGCTCCCAGCCCCATTCTTCAAATAGCAAAAACAGCGCGACAGGCGCAAGCAAAATGGCCCGCAACACTTTTTTGAATTTGCCCATATCTGTTTTCCTTAAAGCGCCGAAGGGTAGGCACGGCTCCAGCCGAGCAGCAGCCCGCCCGCAGCAAGCGCCCAGGCCAGTGTGGCGCAGGCAAGCGTGACGGGCAGTGCCGCGCGCACGCTGAGCCAGTACACCACCAGCAGGTAAACCGCATAGGGGATGAGGGACCACAGGCCGAACAGTGCCGTGGTGCGAAGGTCTGCCGCGGAGCGTTCGCTGCCCACGATGTAGTGCGCAATCAGGGCAAAGGTGGGAAACAGCGGCACCAGGCCGGCGATGAAAAAGCTGCGCGACCGGGAAAGAAGGGCAATAACCAGCACGGCAAGCGCACCCAGCAGGCATTTAAGAAAAAGTGAAAGCATCGATCGAAAAGAAAAAGGAGTGCAGGGACGTGGCCGCAACAGCACGGCCCCACAGTTTATCGATGGGCACTATGGACACCCTTCGGCCTGTATCGCCTGCATGCCGTTTTGCGCTTCCCTGCGCATGAAAAAGATGCTGTCGTCTGAAAACTCGGGAATCACTGCAAAGCCGAGGCCTTCGTAGATGGTCAGCGCAGGGTGGTTGTCACGGTACACGCGCAGTGTGAAAGCTGTGGCACCGGTGTCACGGGCCGCCTGGGCCATTAGCAGCCTGCACAGCGTCGAACCCAGACCCTGGCCGCGCGCGCCGGGCGCCAGGATGATGCGGGCCAGATGGGCAGCACCTGCCTCACGCACCCAGAATTGCCCAAAGCCCAGCGCCTCTGCCGGACCCCGGCTCATGACAAAGCTGAAGGCGCCGGGTTCAGCCAGCAGTACCGGGAGCCGCTCGGGTTCAAACGGAAACTTCAGCTTGGGGCCGGCCCAGCGCAGACAGGTGCTGGCATCCTGGACCCATGTGGCCAGCGCCGCATAGTCGGCGGCCCCGGGCGGCCGCAAAACCAGCGAAGGAGCGCAGGGCGGTGATTGCGGGGAATCCATTGCGCCATTGTGCGGCATGCCCGAGGCCTCGCGTTGCCCCGCCTGTACGGTGCGCCAGGCGGTAGTCCTTCAGCGGCCGTGCTTTACGCGGCACATTGAAGGCTGACGGCCTGCAGGGTCTTGCCGGTTTGAGGGTCGAACACCACGAGATTCACCTGGCGCTCATGGCCCTGGGTTGGGGCAATGCTGCGAAAGGCCAGTTTTTGCGGCCCGGTGTCGCTGCTTTTGTATTCCCCGGCCTGGGTGTACTGGCGCACAACGAAGTCGTGTTGGAGAACCTCTCCGGCGTTTTCGCCGGCTTTCACTTTGGAGTTGTGCCCATGTTCAGTGACGGTCCAGTAGGCTGACCAGGACGGTGACACCTGCGGTGCGGACATCGGGGTGACGCTGGCTTCAAACTGGTCCGGCCCGAGTTGCCTGAGCACGATGCTGGCGCGCGCGGGTTCCTTGCTGTCGGCAGGCCTGCCACCCCAGCGGGGCCAGTCTTTGCCGTTGAGTACGGCCTGCGGTGTATAGATGCTGCGCAGATTGTTCCTGGACGCTATTTCGCGTTGCCGGCTGGTGTAGGCGGGCGCGGCAAAGCGGTCAACCCAGCCGATGTAGTCCCAGTAGCCGACATGAAAGGCCTGCACCACGGCCCCACTGCCTTTCAGCGACGAAGCCCATTTGTCAGCGGGCGGGCAGGAGCTGCAGCCCTCAGAGGTATACAGCTCAACGACCGGCGTGATGGTCGGCCCTGAGCTGATGGCGCAAGCGTTTTGTGCGGACAAGGCCCTGGACGTCAATGCCATCAGGACGATTGCGGTGATCAGCGGGGTATTGCGGCTGGAAGGCCGTGGGGGCGCGGTGTGCAGCATGAGGGTCTCCGTGGATTGCAGACCCCCATTGGTCGATGGACTTCGCCGGTTCTTACACCTGCCGGGCCCGGTTAATAAAAGAAAAGAAGGACGCGGCGCAACCGGTATTCAGGCACTCAAACCAGCGGCATGGTCTCCGAGTCTTTTTCCAGATGAGGAATGCCGCCATGCCGCTCAAGCCGGTCCTGGAGCTGGCCCATGTGGGCGGCCATGGTGTTGTCCGACTGCTCCAGCCGCGCCAGCAATGCCTGTTGCTGCTGCGAAAAGCGCTCGGCCAGCACAGTGGCGGCGGCGGCTTCCCGGTGCTGTGCGGCCAGGGCCTGCACCTCCAGGTAGCTCCGCAGTTCGGTAAAACGAGAGGCCTCGGCCTTGTCAGCCAGCTCACGCTGCGTGTTCAGCTCGCGTGCGTAGCGCCGGGTTTCCAGCAAGTTGGTGCTTTGCATGTAGAGCGTGGAGGCCAGAAACACCACCGTGGCAACCACCAGCAAGAGCAGCATCACGAAGCCCAGCGACACCTCCACGGTGGTAAAGCCCAGGCTGAGCATGCTCACACGGCTGAATTCATCGACATTGAGGGCCACAAAGCCCGCCAGCAGCAGCATGGCCACCACCAAAAAAATTGTGCGAGTCCGCATGTGTCTCTCCCCTGAAAATGTAAGAAATTGCTTTAAGGCAAGGACCATTATCAGAAGCAAAACAGCGCTGGCGCTGTGGGACAATGCCGACCCTTGGCGTCAGTTTGTACTCGGCGCACAGGTATCGGCTTTCCGCCAGGGCAGGCCGCATCGCCGGGCGGGCATTTGCCCCTTATTGACTTCCTTTTGGTTCTTTTCCGAGCTTTTTCGAACATCTCCTTCAATATGCAGAAAATCATCCGCCAGATCGCGGCAGAAATCAAAGTCCAGGAACACCAGATCAAGGCGGCCGTAGAGCTGCTTGACGGCGGCGCCACGGTTCCCTTCATCGCGCGCTACCGCAAGGAAGCCACCGGCGGGCTGGACGACATCCAGTTGCGCGAACTGGAATACCGGCTGGGCTACCTGCGTGAACTGGAAGAGCGCCGCGAAGCCGTGCTCAAAAGCATTGAAGAGCAGGGCAAGCTCACGCCCGAGTTGCGTGCAGCCATTGAGTTTGCCGCCACCAAGCAGGACCTGGAGGACTTGTACCTGCCCTTCAAGCCCAGGCGCCGCACCAAGGGCCAGATTGCGCGTGAAGCCGGCATCGAGCCGCTGGCCGACAAGCTGTTTGCCGACCCGTCGCTGGTACCTGCCGACGAAGCCGCGGCCTTTGTGAAGGCCGAAAAGAACGAAAGCGGTGACGACTTCACCACTGTGCAAGCCGTGCTCGACGGCGTGCGCGACATCCTCAGTGAACGCTGGGCCGAAGATGCCGGTTTGGTGCAGTCGCTGCGCAACTGGCTCTGGAGCGAAGGGCTGTTCAGCTCCAAGCTGGTGACCGGCAAAGACGAGAACAACGCCGACAACAGCAAATTCCGTGACTACTTCGACTACGACGAGCCGATTGGCCGTGTGCCTTCGCACCGTGCGCTGGCGGTCTTTCGCGGCCGCGGGCTCGAGATTCTGGATGCCAAGCTGGTGTTGCCCGAGCAGGCCGAGCCCGGCAAGCCCAGCATCGCCGAAGGCAAGATCGCGCTGCACCTGGGCTGGAGCCACAAGGCACGCCCGGCGGATGATTTGATCCGCAAGGCCGTGGCCTGGACCTGGCGCGTCAAGCTCAGCCTTTCGCTCGAGCGCGACCTCTTTACCCGTTTGCGCGAAGAGGCCGAGAAAGTCGCCATCAAGGTGTTTGCCGACAACCTGCGCGACCTGCTGCTGGCGGCGCCCGCCGGCCCGCGCGTGGTGATGGGTCTGGACCCGGGCATTCGTACCGGCGTGAAGGTGGCCGTGGTCGACGCCACCGGCAAGCTGGTGGAGACCTCCACGGTCTACCCGCACGAGCCACGCAAGGACTGGGATGGCTCCCTGCACACGCTGGCCAGGCTGTGCGAAAAGCATGGCGTCAACCTGATCGCCATCGGCAATGGCACAGCCAGCCGCGAAACCGACAAGCTGGCAGCGGACCTGATCAAGGGAATGGCCAAAGTGGAACAGGCCATTGAAAAAGTCGTGGTCAGCGAGGCCGGTGCCTCCATTTATTCAGCCAGTGAATTCGCTTCGCAGGAAATGCCCGACGTGGACGTGAGCCTGCGCGGCGCGGCCAGCATTGCGCGCCGCCTGCAAGACCCCCTGGCCGAGCTCGTCAAGATCGACCCGAAATCGATCGGCGTCGGCCAGTACCAGCACGACGTGAACCAGAGCGACCTGGCGCGCAGCCTGGACACCGTGGTCGAAGACTGCGTGAACAGCGTCGGCGTAGACCTGAACACCGCCAGCGTGCCGCTGCTGGCGCGCGTGTCGGGCCTGTCGCAAACGGTGGCCAAGTCGGTGGTGCGCTGGCGTGATGCCAATGGCGCGTTTGCCAGCCGTGCCGATTTGCTCAAGGTGACCGGCCTGGGCGCCAAGACTTTTGAGCAGAGCGCCGGCTTCTTGCGCCTGCGCAGCAGCAGCAACCCGCTGGACATGACCGGCGTGCACCCCGAAACCTACCCGGTGGTCGAAAAGATCATGGTGCACACCGGCAAGCCGGTGGCCGAGCTCATGGGCCGGGCCGAGATGCTCAAGACCCTGAAGCCCGAGCTGTTTGCCAACGAGCAGTTCGGCGTGATCACCGTCAAGGACATCATTGCCGAACTTGAAAAACCCGGCCGCGACCCGCGCCCCGACTTCAAGGTGGCCCGCTTCAACGACGGTGTGGAAGACATCAAGGATTTGAAGGAAGGCATGACGCTGGAAGGTACGGTCAGCAATGTGGCCGCCTTCGGCGCCTTCATCGACATCGGCGTGCACCAGGATGGTCTGGTCCACGTGAGCCAGCTTTCCAACAAGTTCGTGACCGACGCGCGTGAGGTGGTAAAAACCGGCGACATCGTCAAGGTGCGCGTCACCGAAGTCGATGTGGCGCGCAAGCGCATTGGCCTCACCATGAAACTCGACGCCGCACCGGCCCGCCGCGACGGCCCGCGTGACAACCGCTTTGAAAGCGCGCGGCCGCCGGGCGGGCAAAACCGCGGCGGCAACTATGGAGGCCGCCCAGGCGCACCACAACCGGCCGCCGCGACAGCCATGGAGTCGGCCTTCAGCAAGCTGGCGGCACTGAAGAAATAATTGTGCGCATGACGTCAGGTCGCCAGGAAGACATGATTTGACCTATTTTTAAGGTTGAATCAGGCCCGGGCGCTTGATTGACGGGCGCAACCAGCTATCAAAACAATAGCAACCATCCACCTTCATGCAAGCCCTCCGCATCTACGCCGGTCCCAAGGCACGCCGGTATATCGAGAAAAACGGCCTCAAGCCGGCAGACATTGCCGTTGTACCCGGGGCGGCTGGCGGGCCCAAGGGCTTGATCCTTGGCGCACTGGACCGCTTTATCTTTGGTGACTGGCTGGCGCAAAGCAGCCATCCGGTGGACCTGGTGGGTGCGTCCATAGGCGCGTGGCGCATGGCCACGGCCTGCCTGGACAACCCTGCGGCCGCATTCCAGCGCCTCGAAACCGATTACATCCACCAGCATTACGAACTCAAGCCCGGCCAGAAGCGCCCGACCGCCGATGCCGTCAGTGAGCAGTTCGGCCAGAGCCTGAAGGTTTTCTACGGGGGCCGGGTGCAGGAAGTGATTGGCCATCCCCGCTATCGGCTGCACATCGTCACCTCGCGTGGCCGCCACATGCTGGGCCGTGAGCACAAGGTGGCCACGCCGCTGGGCTACTTTGGCGCATTCCTCACCAACAGCCTGCACCGCAAGGCCATGGGCGCGTGGCTGGAGCGCGTGGTGTTTTCCACGCAGAACGCTTCCTTGCCGTTTTCAACGGCCGACTACCGGACCCGCCAGGTGCCGATGGACGAAGCCAATTTTCAGCCGGCGCTTCAGGCCAGCTGTTCCATCCCCTTTGTGCTGCGCTCCGTGCGCAACATCCCCGGTGCGCCGCCCGGCGCCTATTGGGACGGTGGCATCACCGACTACCACCTGCACCTGAACTATCACCGCGGGGGCCCGGCAGGGGAGGCGGGGTCATCGCCGGGATTGGTGCTGTACCCGCATTTCCAGAGGGCCGTGGTGCCTGGCTGGCTCGACAAGGGCCTGAAGTGGCGGCACGGAGCCACACATTTTCTGGACAATATGGTGCTGCTCGCCCCCAACCCGGACTGGATCAAGACATTGCCAGGCGGAAAGCTTCCGGACCGCGCGGACTTCATGCGCTACGGCCCCGATATCCAGGCACGCATACGCGCATGGTCGCAGGCCACGTCGAAAGCCGGGCAGCTTGCCGAAGAATATGCCCGGTGGCTGGAACGTCCGGACATGAACCTGGTTCATCATTTATAAACCGGCCGGAACACGCGCCTGGATGCAGTGTTCCCCCGGCGAGGCGCTCATAAAAAAGCCGCATGACGTGGCACGTCATACGGCGATTCCAGATCGCTGCCAGGCACATCAGCCTGGAGCGGAAGCCTCAAAACACGTGTGCAATACCCGCGTACAGCGACTTCGGGCTTTGGCCGACCGCCGAGAGCGCCAGGCCAGCCGAACTGCCACCGCCGCCGCTGATGGTGTAGCCTGCGTTGGCCTGGTTGCTGATCCTGGTCGCGCCGCCGTAGATCGTGGTTCGCTTGGACAGCGGATAGTCGTAGCGCAGGCCTATGGCCTTGGAATCCGAATTCGCCGTGGTCTTGTTTTTGAGCTGGCCGTAGGTGGCGATCAGCTTGCCTACGCCGACAGGTGCCGAGGCGCCGATCTGGTAAGCGTCAAGCGCGGGCGCACCAGTCGTGTCGCCGCGACGGCGCACAAAGATGGCAGACGGCTTGATGAACCCGAAATCGTAGGAGACAGCGACGTCAGTGTATTTATCGGTATTGCCGACTATGTAGATGGTTTTTTCCGTCAGGTAGCTGACTTGCGCCGCAAGCGTGCTACTGCTGTAGCCGGCTGCGATGTTGAGCACGTTGCCGGTGGACTTGGGTTGGCCGCCCGCGCCGGTCGATTCGCCGAAAGCATAAAACACATTGGCCTTGAAGCCGCTCCAGGTCGGCGTTGTGTACTGGATGGAATTGTCCCGGCGGGTGGTGGCGTCAGAGAGCGAGCCACCGTTGATACCTACGCCCGGCCCCGCGTAATAGTTCAGGGCGCCGGACATCGTGAATCCGGCRGGGTCAAAAGCCGCCATGGTTCCAAAATGCGGCGTGTACTGGCGGCCGATGTTGACGGCGCCGAAGTCACCACTCAAGCCCACGATCGCCAGGCGCTGAAACATGTAATTAGCCCCAGTCGGCACAGTGCTGGTGGGAATGGTCGCAGTACCTGTGCCAGCGCCCGTGTCTGTTAAAAAGCCGGCCTCCAGCACGAAATTCGCCTTCAGGCCGCCGCCGAGGTCTTCCGTACCGCGAAACCCGAAACGCGAACCCATGGCTCCCCCGCTGGAGACGCGTGTCACATTGCCGTTGCCAGCAGACGCGACTTCCAAATAGGTATCAACCGCGCCATACAGCGTGACGGAGCTTTGGGCCTGAGCGGCGCAACTGGCAGCGGACAGCACGGAAAGTGCAAATAGTTTGGTCTTCATCAGGTCTCCTAATGTTGTTGATATAAGCGTGCTTATCGATTCGACGCCGCCCTACAGGTCCCATGCACTGTTGTTTGCGGACAGCAAACACCGCGTGAAATCGCTAATCACTGCATGAGGTTAATGGGGTTTTAGTTATAAAAAATAAGTAAATAGTCTCTTGCCAACAATGACATTTATGGTTATAAAAAGTAATTAAATGATTTTGCGACTGATTCTTCGGCCAGAACGCAGCCTGGCTGCTCGCTACTGATCTGGCGATATAGCCGAGCATTGGCATGTAGCCGAAGAAAACATGCCAGAGCGGGAAGCTCAATACGGCGGCAGGTAGCCATGCGGCAACCGCTGGTTCAATGTTTTAAAGATGTCCTCCCAAGGCGGCGTACTTCCCCGGCGATACCGAGCACCATCACGGT
>NZ_JBFUCA010000154.1:0-8356 GCF_056405475.1 Polaromonas sp. P1_G4 | reverse complement strand
GCCGTGACGGGGCGGCGCGAGCTCAGGTCCTCGAAAGTCCAGATGCCGGCTTCGTGCGGTGCGCTTCGGTTGAGCGCCCGCCCCGTGACGTGGCACCAGAAGGTCTCACCCTTGTTGCGGCCATCCACGCGCTTCATGATGCGGTCGTCGGAATACAGGCCCTTGGCGTTCAGGATCGGAATCATGCGTGCGCCTATGCGCTCGTACTCGTCCGCACTGGGATAAAGAATCATGAACGACTGGCCGGCAAGTTGTTCGCGCGTGGCGCCGAACATCTCGCACAAATGCTGGTTGCAGTCCACAATGGAGCGGTTGCGGGACAGCACCAGTCCCACCGGTGCCAGATCGAATGCGAGCTGGTAATCGACTTCCACAGTACTTACCTTTACGGAAAACTACCTAACTTGATAAGTAGTATCGTAATGGATTGCTGATGGCACCTGCCTGCATCACGACTCAAGGAGACTATTTGTGAAAAAACTTTTCCCTTCCGCCGCAGAAGCCCTCAAGGGCGTCGTCAAGGACGGCCAGTTGATGGCCGTCGGCGGTTTCGGCCTGTGCGGCATTCCCGAGGCGCTGATCGAAGCCTTGCGCGACAGCCGGGTGAAGAACCTCACCGTGATTTCCAACAACGCCGGTGTTGACGGCTTCGGCCTGGGCAAGCTGCTGGAAACGCGGCAGATCAAAAAAATGATTTCCAGCTACGTCGGCGAGAACAAGGAGTTTGAGCGCCAGTACCTGGCGGGCGAGCTGGAGCTGGACTTCACGCCGCAAGGTACGTTGGCCGAAAAGCTGCGTGCAGGCGGTGCCGGCATTCCGGCCTTCTTCACCAAGACCGGCGTGGGCACGCAAGTGGCCGACGGCAAGGAGCTGCGCGAGTTTGACGGCGAAACTTATGTGATGGAACGTTCACTGGTGCCCGACGTGGCCCTGGTCAAGGCGCACGTGGCCGACAAGTCCGGCAACCTGCGCTTTAACCTCACGGCCCGCAATTTCAATCCGGCCGCCGCAATGGCCGGCAAGATTTGCATCGTTGAAGTGGAGAAAGTCGTTGAGGTCGGCGAGCTCGCCCCCGACGACATCCACCTGCCAGGGATCTATGTGCATCGGATCGTGCTCAATGCAAATCCCGAGAAACGTATTGAGAAGCGAACCATTACCGAGAAAGCGGGAGTTTGATATGCCTTGGACCCAAGACCAGATGGCGGCACGTGCCGCCCAGGAACTCGAAGATGGTTTCTATGTGAACCTCGGCATCGGCATCCCGACGCTGGTGGCCAACTTCACAGGCGACAAGGAAGTGTGGCTGCAGTCGGAAAACGGCATGCTGGGCATTGGCCCGTTTCCGACCGAAGACCAGGTGGACGCCGACGTGATCAACGCCGGCAAACAAACCGTGACGACGATCAAGGGCTCATCCATCTTTGGCAGCCATGAAAGCTTCGCCATGATCCGCGGCGGCAAGATCAATTTGTCCATCCTGGGCGCCATGCAGGTCAGCGAAAAAGGTGACCTTGCCAACTGGATGATCCCTGGCAAGATGGTCAAGGGCATGGGCGGGGCCATGGACCTGGTGRCCGGCGTCAAGCGCGTGATCGTCCTGATGGAACACGTTGCCAAAAAGAAGGACGGCACCGAAGACATGAAGATCCTGCCGAAGTGCACCCTGCCGCTGACGGGCGTGGGGGTGGTCGACCGCATCATCACCGACCTGGCCGTGATGGACGTGGTGCCCGAAGGCCTCAAAGTCGTGGAACTTGCGCCCGGCGTAACCCGCGAGGTCTTGCAGGCCAAGACGGGTGTCCAGCTGATTTGATCTGTAGCCGGGCGGCGGTTTTGCACTGCCGCCCGGTAACTCTCAGGGTCAGCGTGCGGCCAACGGCTGCACAGGGTTGCGGAAGACCTGCACCAGGCCCAGCAGGATCGCCAGCATGCCCACCAGGCTCCAGGGTGCCAGGCGGTTGCCCAGCACGAGGTAGTCCAGTGCAGCCGTGCCTGCAGGCACCAGATAGAACAGGCTGGTGACGTTGACCAGGTTGCCCGCGTGAATCAGGCGGTACAGCAGCAGCGTTGCCACTACCGACATGACAACCCCCATCCACACCAGTGCCACCCAGAAGCCGGTGCTCAGATCAACAGACATCGGCTGAAACGGCGCAAAGAGCAGGCACAGCAACAGGCTGCAGGCCAGCTGCAGCGGCAGCACTTCGCGCGGCGCTTGCCCGACTGACTTTTGCAAGATGGCGCCCAGTGTCATGCATGCCAGGGCGCCAAAAGCAAACAGCATTCCGGCTGCGGTGAAGTGCGCACGCGCAATGCTTTCATACACCACCAGCACCAGTCCGCCCAGAGCCAGGCCGAGGCCCGCCAGGCGTCGGCGCGAAAAGGCCTGCCGTTCCGTCAGTGCCAGCGTCAGGATGGGCTGCACGCCCAGCACGGTGGCCAGTACACCGGGTGTGAGGCCGTGGTCCAGCGCCAGCAAATGGCAGATGGAATAGCTGCCGATCATCAGAAGGCCTGTCAGCGCGACGCGCAGGCGTGTGCCGGGCGCCGGCAGCCAGCGGCGCCCGGCCAGCCCGAGCGCCAGCAGAATGCTGAGCGCAAGGGCAAACCGTAAACCGAGGAAGGCGAAGGGGCTGGCGTGCTGCAGCCCGAGTTTGGAGAAAAGCGCGCCGCTGCTCCAGATCAGGACGAAAAGGGAAGTCGGGCCGAAGGTGGCCCAGGCCGTGTTTTTTGAAATCATGAAAATTACCTGCCGAAAAAGGGACAAGCTCCAGCGAGCGCACGTGGCGCGGCTGCGCCAGTGGCTGAATCAAACGAGGGCTGGAGAGCTGGACCGGCTTGGACTCAGCCGGGAACGTGTGCGGCCGGCGGGTAAGCGCCGGAAGCAACCACGTTGCGCGGAGGTGCGGCAGGTGGGGGAGCGGYAAAGCCGCCTGTCAGGCGCATGTCATCGGCCACCAGGGCTGGCGCTGTCGCATGGCTTGAAAAAGGCGTGTACATGGGCAGACTATACCCGGCGAAACGGGTGCGGGAGCGATGGCTTCACGAAGGGACGCCGTGCGGGTTTCAGGACGCGGCTTTTTTACCACGTTTGCTGTGCGTGGCCGAGGGGGACTGCGTGGCCGGTTTTGCGGCAGCCTTGCGCTTCGTTGCGGGTGGTGTTTGCAGCAGCTCGTCTTTTGCGAGGTTTTCAATCATGGCAAGCAGCACCGCGCGCGTGGTTTTGATGTCTTCGGGTGCAATGCCTTCAATGCTGACGTTGTTGGTTTCTTCGGCCAAAGGCACCAGCAGCTTCTTGAGCGCCCGGCCCTTGTCGCTCAGGTGCACGTACATGTTTTTCTTGTTGGTGGGCAGCTGCTTGCGCACGATGTAGCCCAGCGACTCCATGGCCTTCATCGCGATGAAGGTGGTGGGCTCCATCACGCCGGCACGCTCGCTGAGCTCCTTTTGCGTCAGCCCGTCCGACTCCCAGAGGATGCGCAGGAAGGTCCAGTGGCCAAAGGGAACGCCATGCTCCGCCAGCCGTACCTGCAAGGCCCTGTGAAAGGCCCGTGAAGCGTCACGGATCAGGTGCGCCAGGCGGTCATTGGGAACGGCTTCACGCCAGTGCCGGATGATGTTTTGGGTGTCGTTGGTCATGAACCGGCATTGTGACGCACTTGGTACCCCGGCCGGCAATCCCGCCCGGTACGCGCGGACTCCAGCAGCGCCAGGCACACCGCCGTGGTGGCCCGGGCCCATTCGCCGCTATGCACCGGTGAGCGACCCTCCACCACCGCGGCAAAGAGCTCGTCGATCACTTCCTGGCGTGGGACTGTCGGGGCAGGAAGGGGTTCGAAGGTTTTTTCGCCGTCAGCGTAGATGGCGATGCCTGTCGGACCGGGGCGAAGATCAGCTTTTTCGCAGCTCACGATGAGTTGCCCGAAGTGCTGGTTTTGCAGTTCCTGCGGCGGCGCGGTGCCGGCGGAATACTGGCTGCCGCCATAGTTGCGGGCCGCTTTCAGCATAGCCTCTTCGGTGGAACTGGCGGCGCCTTGCAGACGCTTTCGGGCGGTGCCGTAGTCGTTGGGGTTTTTGGCCTGACCCATTTCGCCAACGTTGTCCAGCAACTCGTCCGAGTCGTAGTGGCCGTAGCCGCTGTAGGTGGCCGATGCGAATGCACCGTCTTCAAATTCGACCAGTGCGCTGTAGGCACCTTCGGTGGGGCGGGCGGCATCCCAGGCGCCGGTATGGGCGCGCACGCTGCGCACCAGGCCTCCGCCCAGCAGTCGCACGATGTCTATCTGGTGCGTGGCCTGGCTGTGGATCACGCCACCGCCGGCGGCCGTGTCGAGTTCCTCCGGCCTGCGCGGCCGGTAGAGAAAGTCGGTGTAGTTCATGGCGTGGATCATCTTCACCGTGCCGTAGCGGCCGCTGTCGATAAGCTCGCGCGTGCGCCGTATCGGCGTGTTGAAGCTGTGGCTGTGGCCCACGATAAGGTGAGTGCCAGCGCTGAGGGTCGCTTCAATCATGCTGGTGCATTCGTCAACCGTCAGGGCCATCGGTTTTTCCACCAGCACATGTTTACCGAAGGAGGCGGCCAGGCGCACGTGCTCCGCATGGAACTGGTGGGGCGATGCGATGTAAAGCACATCCACGGCCGGGTTGGCGCACAGCGCTTCAATGGATTCGTAGCTGGGCGCGGCGAAGTCTTTTTCAAACTGTGCGCGGGCCTGGGCAATCGGGTCGGTCGCGCCCACCAGCGTGACGCGGCTGTCATGCACAAAGGTGGGCAGCATGAGCGTGAACGCCCGCCCCAGGCCCACCACGCCCATCTTCAGTGTGCGGTTTGTCATAAGTCGAGTACCAGTTCAGGCGATTTTGCCCGTGAGACGCAGACCATGATGTGGTCGGCCTTTTCCTCGTCGGTCAGCACCATGTCGCGGTGCTCGGCCTCGCCTGCCAGCAGGCGGGTCTTGCAGGTGCCGCAGGTGCCGCTCTCGCAAGAGCTGGCCACGCGCAGGCCCGTGGCGCGCAAGGCCTCCAGAATGGTTTGTTCTGCACTAACCTCGACGTTCTTCCCGCTCTTTTGAAGGCGCAAGGTAAAGGGCGTGTTGTCGGCGTACACCTTGGCGTCGACGCCGAAGCTTTCAAAATGCACCGAACCCGAAGGCCAGTGGCCCGACATGTCGGCCACGCTGTCCATCAGGCCTTTGGGGCCGCAGCAGTAAATGTGCGCGGCGGTGGGCTTTTCAAACACCGGCCACAGGTCCAGCGCCTGGTCGATGTCTCCGTTGTCGTGGTGAATCTGCACCTGGCCAGAAAACTCGGATTGCAGCTCATGGATGAACGCCGTGCTGCCCGCATCGCGCGTGCAGTAGTAGAGCTTGAAGCCGGCGTTCGCACGCTTGAGGTGGCGCATCATCGACAAAACCGGCGTGATGCCGATGCCGCCCGCCACGAAAATCGACTCGGCGGCGTGGCTTGCCAATTCGAAGTTGTTGCGCGGCGCGCTGACCGACAGCAACTGCCCCGCTTGCACGTCATCGGCCATGCTGACGGAGCCGCCACGGCCGCGCTCATCACGCTTGACGGCGATCTGCCAGGCGCTGTTGTCGGCCGGGTCGCTGCACAGMGAATAGTTGCGCCGCACGCCGCTCGGCACTTCAACCGTCAGGTGCGAGCCGGGCGTGAAGGCGGGCAGGGGCGTGCCGTCCGGATGACGCAACTCGAACAGGTAAATGTCTTGTGCAACCGCTTCCTTCCGGACAACCCGCAGGTTAAAAAAATCTGGCTCAGTGGCGGCTGCGGCAGGGCTGCCTGCTGCGACGCTAGGGTTAACGCTCATCGTTGTCTCCGCACGGTTGTTGACAAATATCAAAAGTCCGATATTCTTAGTGTGCTAAGAATAATCCGCTTGCCCCGGATTTGCAAGCTGCTTTTTTGATTGCATGCGAGCCCATGAATTGGCAACCGATGTGAAGGATATTTGCGATGTTGACCGCTGAAGAAAATGACCTGTTGTGCCGCGTGGAGGGTCAGGCTCCCATGGGCCAGTTGATGCGCCGTCACTGGACGCCGGTCTGCCTGATCGAAGAAGTCAGTGAGCCTGACGGCACGCCTGTCAAGGCGCGGGTGTTTGGGGAGGACCTGGTGGTGTTTCGCGACACCAAAGGCCGCGTTGGCGTGATGGACGAATATTGCCCCCACCGGCGTGTCTCGCTGGTGTTTGGCCGCAACGAAGACTGCGGCCTGCGTTGCCTCTATCACGGCTGGAAGATGGACGTGGAGGGCAATGTCCTGGAAATGGTCTCGGAGCCCGCCGCCAGCGGCATGGCGCAAAAGGTCAAGCACCTGGCTTACACGGTGAAGGAGTGGGGCGGTTTTGTCTGGGCTTACATGGGCCCGAAAGAAACCCAGCCGGAGTTCGAGCCACCAGCCTGGGCACCCACCGCCGACACGAAAGTGACGATTGCCAAAGCATTGATTCCCTGCAACTGGGCGCAAATCCTGGAAGGTGCGATCGACTCGGCCCACAGCTCCAGCCTGCATTCTTCAGACATGGTGCCGGCGCGCGTGGAAGGCGCCGAGGCCACGGATACCAACTGGCTGCGGCCCTCTACCGACAAGGCGCCGCGCATGCAGGTGGAGCGCGGCGGCTACGGTTTTCGTTATGCGGCCATACGCCGACCCATCAAGAACGCGGCGGCCAACGACTACATTCGATCGACGGTGTTTGTGGCGCCAGCCACAGCGCTGATCCCGCCCAACAACCTGTACAACGTCGCCAACATCAACGTGCCGATGGACGATACCAACACCGCGTTCTATTTCATCGCCTGGGGCCATCCGTCGCAGACGCCTGACACCGGCGCCTGGCGCAAATTCCTGGGCCAGCAACTGGGCGCCGACCTGGACGAAAAATACCAGCCGCTGCGCAACCGTGCCAACCACTTCTGGCAGGATCGCGAAGCCATGAAGGCCGGCAATTTCACCGGCATCACAGGTTTCCCCAACCAGGACATCGCCATGTGGGTGACCATGGGCCCCATTGCCGACAGAACACACGAACGCCTGGGCGCCAGCGACATGGCGGTGGTGGAGTTCCGCAAGCAGATGCTGGAGGCGGTGAGCGCGTTCCAGGCGGGGCAAGCCGCCATCGGCACAGGCGAGCTCCGTATTCCGCCCAGCGTGGTCGCTTTTCAGGCTATTGTTCCGAAAACGACGGACTGGCGTGCCTACCAGGCGTCCTATGTGTGGGATTCCCGCGAGCCAGCGCTGGAGCCGTCCTATTCCACATAGGACGCCACACAGGGCATTTTTTCTGCTTCTGTGCTTCTTTTCCGCCATGACACTTTAAAAAATCATCAGGAGACATTTCATGAAACAGCGCCGCCATCTTCTTCATCTGCTAGGGGCCAGCGCCATGCTGGCAGCCGGCACCTTGCTGCCGATGTTTGCAGCCGCCCAGGGCGCCTACCCCAACCGCCCGATCAAGTTCGTGGTGCCCTACGCGGCCGGCGGCCTGCCTGATACCGTGGCCCGCATTTTTGCGCAGCGGCTGGGCGACAAGCTTGGCCAGTCGGTGGTGGTCGACAACCGGCCGGGCGCCAACGGTGTGGTGGCCGCGCAGGCGCTGGCCACCGCCCCCAAGGATGGCTACACCTTCCTGGTGACGGACGGCTCGATGTTCTCCATCAACCCAGCCATCTACAAAAGCCTGGGTTACGACTTCAAACGTGACTTCATGCCCGTGTCGCTCGCGGCTCGCGCGCCGCTGTACCTGGCGGTTCACCCCAAAGTACAGGTCAATACATTTCAGGAGTTCATCGCGCTCGCCAAGGCCAAACCGGGAACCCTGAACTACGGCTCTTCAGGTATCGGAAGCACACACCACCTGACCATGGAGGCGCTGAAGGCATCGCTCGGCCTGCAAATCACCCATGTGCCGTTCAAGGGCACGGGCCAGTCGGTTCCGGCGCTGATCGGTGGGCAGGTCGACGTGCTGTTTTCGGCGCTGCCGTCCCTGGCCGGTTTTGTGAAAGGCGGGCAGGTCAAGCTGCTGGCCAACAATGCGGCCCAGCGCTCCAGCCAGGAGCCCAATGTGCCGGCGATTGCGGAAACCATTCCTGGGTTTGACTTCGCGCCCATCGTGGGCGTGCTGGCTGCCACGGGTACGCCGGCGAGCGCGATAGAGCGCATCAGCGCCGAGATGGCCCAGATCGCCAGGATGCCGGAAGTCATCACCACGCTGAACAACGCCGGCATCGAGCCCATCGGCAGCAGCCCTGCCGATTACAACAAGGCCATCCTCGGTGAGAACGAACGCCTCGCCAAAGCCATCGTGGCGTCCGGTATCAAGCCGGAATAACCA
>NZ_JBFUCA010000153.1:0-8366 GCF_056405475.1 Polaromonas sp. P1_G4 | reverse complement strand
CATCCGTATCGTCCAGCTGGCCAATCCCAATGAGCGCTGCTGCGGCGTGGGCCCGCAACTGGGCTACCAGCATTCGCATGGCGACTTCATTTATATCCTCGATGGCGACATGCAGATGCAGGAAGGCTTTCTTGAGAAAGCACTCGATTTTCTGGATGCCCATGAAGACGTCGCAGGCGTCGGCGGACGGGTGGTGGAGCAAAACACCGCGAGCCTGGAATACCTTGCGCGTGGAGAACGCGCCTCGCCGCACCTGCTGCCTGGCAAGGTCGACCGGCTCGACGGCGGAGGGCTTTACCGTCGCACAGCCATTGAGGCCGCAGGCTATCTTTCCGACCGTAACCTGCACAGCTATGAAGAATTTGACCTGGCCATCAGGCTGCGCGCTCTCGGCTGGCATCTGTGGCGCCTGCCGGTGGATGCCGCCAACCACTTTGGCCACGATGCACCACCCTATCGCTTGTTGATGCGGCGCTGGAGCACCCGCTATATCTGCGGGCTGGGCGAACTGGTCCGCGCTGCCGCCGGCCAGCCCCGACTGCATCTGGCGCTGCAGGGCCTGCGGGAACTGCGCCTGTACATGGCCGTCCTGGGCTGGTGGGCGGTCATGGCCAGCCTGGTATTCTGGCCGGTATCGGCTCCCCTGCGCATGGCATTCTTTTGCATCATCGTCACGGCGCCGGTGTTGCTGATGACCTGGCGAAAACGGTCTGTCACCAAGGCCCTCTATTCGGTGATCTCATGGTGCTTCAATGCCGCGGGCCTCATACGCGGCCTGCTTCGCCGGCAACGCCCGGCTGGCGAGGCCATCGCGAGCCGGATACTCAAGGACTTCTCAATGGCGCCTCGCCAGGCAATTCAGGGGAGCGCCCATTGATCGGCCCCGATGGAAGCCCGCAGAAGCAGCAGGCGACGCAGCAATTCACGGGCGTACAAATTCTGAGGTTTGCCGCGGCCATGCTTGTCGTGGTCATGCACATTACCCAGGCCATTTCCATCCACATCGGCGGAACCGGCCCAACCCATTATTGGGCAGACGGCTCCGCAGGCGTAGACATCTTTTTTGTCATCAGCGGGTTTGTCATGGCCATGTCAACATCGGCACTGCCTTCCGACGCTGCGTCGCGGGTCAATGCCGCCTGGGTGTTCATGCGGAGGCGCTTGCTGAGGATCGCACCGCTCTACTGGTTCTATACCTTGTTGAAGGTCGTCCTCTTGCTGGCTTTGCCGACCCTCGCATCCCGCGCATCCGTGGAACCGGGGCATCTGACCGCCTCCCTTTTGTTCATCCCTGCCGTGAGCCCGTGGGGCCTCGTATTGCCCGCGCTGCCCGTCGGCTGGACGTTGAATTTCGAAATGCTTTTTTATGCGGTTTTTGCGGCAGCCATTGCCCTGGGCGCACCACGCATCCGGTTTTGCTTGCTGGTTTTTCTACTGATTTTCACGGCTGGTCGGTATGTACCGGACTCGGTGGTGCTGGGTTTCTACGCCCAGACCATTGTTTTCGAGTTCATTCTTGGAGTCTGCATTGCCTATGCCTTTTTGCATTTTCGGCATGCATCGCCAGGAGCCGGCCTGATCGTCATGACCGCTGGCGCGATGTTCATGTTTATCCCTGACTGGGGGCACTCGGCCGACCGTTTCGCCACCTGGGGCTGCGGTGCTGCGCTGGTTGTCCTCGGGTCAATCTGGCTCGAGCCATGGACCTTGCGCGCACCACTGGCTTCCCGTCTGTCTTTCCTGGGTGACGCTTCCTACTCCATCTATCTCTCGCACACCTTCGTGGTACCGGCCGGTGTGCTGGCGCTGAAAAAACTGGGCGTGCAGGACAGCCTGGCCATCGTGCTTGCCGTGGGCACGGCCGTGGTGGTTGCAGGCTGCATCTCGTACGTGTGGCTGGAGCGTCCCATGACCACCTTCTTCAAGCGCGCACTCTTTAGAAAGCCCGGTCTTTCTTATCAAGGTACAGGAAAGTAATTATGAGAAGTGAATCGCTGCCGCATTCGGCCGCACGAGAACGCGAGGGGCGCTATATCTACCTTGCGTGTCCCTGGACGCCCAAAGGCGGCGGCATGTTCAAGGTCGCGGACTACCTGATTCAGGCCCAGGCGTTTTCAGCCCCTGCCGATGCGGCGGAACTCCGTCCGCTTGACACCCGCGGCGGCGCCAACGCGCTGTATTCACTTTGGGTGCTGGCAACTGCCATGGCCAGAATAGTGCGCGGAAAACTCAACGGCCGGCTGGCGGGTGTCCATGTGAACATGGCCGAGCGGTTGAGCCTCTTTCGCAAGAGCGTGATCATCATTGTCTGCCGCGCCCTCGGTATTCCGGTGGTGCTTCATTTGCACGCTGCGCAGCTGCATCATTTCTACCGGTCGTTGCCCCGTCCGCTGCAGATGCTGACGCGCTGGGTATTTTCGCTGCCGGCCAGTTGTGTGGTGCTGGGATCATCCGCACGGCGTTTTGTGGTCGAAGAACTCGGCGTGCCGGCCAATCGCGTGGAGATCGTTATCAACGGTGTTCCCGAACCTACCCATGCACGGCGCATAGCCTCGGAACAAATCGTGCAGCGCGTGCTCTTTTTGGGAAACCTGTCGGAGCGCAAGGGGGTATCGGATCTTTTGCAGRCGCTGGCGCTCCCGGGATTTGATGCCTCACGAACCGAAGTGATTCTGGCCGGCGGCGGCGATATCGAAGCCTACCGGATAAAGGCAAAGCAACTGGGCATCGAAGCACTGCTTGATTTTGCCGGCTGGTCCGACCAGCAGCAGGTCGCACGCCTGATGGCTCGCGCCGATGTCCTGGTATTGCCTTCTTACGACGAGGGCCTGCCACTGGTCATCCTGGAGGCCATGGCCAACGGCGTTGCGGTGGTCTGCAGCCCGGTAGGCGAAATACCTTCCGTGTTGACCGATGGGGTCAATGCGTGCTTTGTGCAGGCTGGCGACGCAGCCGGTATTGCCAGGGGCCTGCAGCAGGTGCTGAACGAGCCTGCGCTGAGGACTTCACTGGAGCGCAACGGCCGGGCACTTTACGAACAGAACTTTTCCCTTGCCCGTTTCTTTGCCAGCGTTGCGCGCATCCACCAGCGCAATTTCGGCGTAGCAGCCCAACCGCTGCGCACCACCGCCAAATCTGTCCCGGACACCCACCTATGATCACGCAGGCCAATGACATTCAGGCCGGCAGCCGCCTTCAGGCGGACGTCTGCGTAGTGGGTGGCGGCCCTGCGGGCATTGCATTGGCGCTCACCTTGTCGGAGCAAGGGCATTCCGTGCTTCTGCTGGAGTCGGGGCAGCTGCAGGCGCACGCTCCCACCCAGTCGCTCTGCGAGGGAGAAGTCGCGGATGAGCGGCTGCACAGCCCACCCGGCAAATATCGCCAGCGGCGCCTGGGGGGATCCACCGCGATCTGGGGCGGACGCTGCATGCCCTTCGATCCCATTGACTTCGAGACCCGCAGCTACATTCCGCACAGCGGGTGGCCGCTGTCTTACGAAGACCTGCGACCCTACTACCCGCGTGCCAATGCCCTCGCGGAAGCCGGGCGGTTCATTTATGACGCGGGTGAAGCCCTGGAGCCGGAAATCGGTCCGATGATTGCAGGGTTCGACAGTTCGCGCGTGCTGACCAATGGGCTGGAGCGGTTTTCCTGTCCCACGCATTTCGGCAATCGCTATGCACGGCGGCTTGAGCTGGCGCCCAATATCCAGGTACTGCTGGGAGCCAACTGCACTGCAGTACGGCTGCACGCCGACGGAAGGGCCGTCCGGGAACTCGAGGTACGCACCTTGGCAGGAACACACTTTTGGGTGACTCCGAATACCACGGTACTGGCCATGGGCGGGCTCGAAACGGCGCGTTTGTTACTGGCGTCGCGGGATGTCGTTCCGCAAGGCGTCGGCAACCAGCATGATGTGGTGGGGCGCTACTACATGTGCCACATCGCCGGGAATGTCGGCACCCTGACCGTTCATGGGCCCGTCAGCAATGTGCGGCACGGCTATGAAATTTCCCCGGAAGGCATCTATTGCAGGCGCAGGCTGTCTGTGGCCGCCCACGAGCAAAGGCGCCTGGGCCTTGCCAATGCAGTCGCCCGCCTGCACTTCCCGCGCATCACCGATCCGGTGCATCGCAACGGGGTGTTGTCGGGGCTGTTCCTGGCCCGCAAGCTGATCAGCTACGAATACGGCAAGCGGCTCAACGATGGCCACGCCCCCACGGCAGGGACTTACGCCCGCCACCTCCTCAATGTGGTGGCCGACCCTCTGGACACCACGGCTTTCCTGGCCCATTGGCTGGCCAGGCGCTCCTTCGCTGAACGCAAATTCCCGTCAGTGATTCTGCGCAACCGCACCAACCGCTTCAGCCTTGAAGTTCATGGTGAGCAAATACCCCAAGCCCACAGCCGGGTCACACTTGCCGGCACTGTCGATGCGCTGGGCATGCCTCGCCTGAAGGTGGATTGGCGCTACAGCCAGGCGGACATCGACTCCGTCCGCAAAACCCTGGACGTGATGGCTGAAGAATTCGCGCGCAGCGGAAAGGCCCACTTCGACTACAACCGCCAGACCCTTGAGGACGACCTCGTGCGCTTCGGCGCCTACGGGGGACACCACATCGGCACCGCACGCATGGGCGATGACGTGCGCACCAGCGTGGTCAATGCCGACTGCCAGGTTCACTCGGTGCACAACCTGTTTGTAGCCGGAAGCGCCGTTTTCCCTACGTCAAGCCAGGCCAATCCGACTTTGACCCTGATTGCCATGTCGCTCCGGCTGGGCGACACGCTGTCGCATCGCTTGCGTGCAGAGCGGACACCGATCCAGTTGAAGGAGGCCGCATGAAGGTACTGGTATTGGGAGGGTCAGGCCACATCGGCAGGCGCCTGCTGGAAATGCTGCACGGCACTTCGTGGGCGATCCCCACGGGAGCGTCCAGACAGAAGAATCTTTCGAACGGCACGGAAAAGTTGCGGGCCGAATGGCTGGAACTAGATACCCGAGACGCTGGGCAACTTGCGGTGGCACTAAAAAACTTCGACGCGGTTGTTAACTGCGTGGCGGGCGATGCAGCGTCGATTTCTGAAGGCATGCACGTCCTGGTCGACGCCGCGCTCAAGGCAAACTGTCCGCGCATTGTTCATTTGAGCACCATGTCGGTTTATGGCCCTGCAGAAGGCCTTATCCGTGAGGGTGCGCCACGTGATCCCAGCCTGGGTTGGTACGGCCGTGCCAAGTGCGAAGCGGAAACCAGTCTGGAGGAATTTACCCGTCGCGGCGGTGCAGCCGTGATGCTGCGGCCAGGCTGTGTTTTTGGCCCTGGCAGTGAACTCTGGGTCGGACGCATCGGCCGATGGCTTCAGTCCGGGCGTCTTGGCGACCTTGGCATCGCTGGCGATGGTTGGTCCAATCTTGTCCACGTGGACGACGTTTGCCAGGCTCTGCTGGTTGCACTGCAGCTGCCGGTGGCTCCAGGCGAGTTGCCGGCTTTCAATCTGGCTGCGCCGGACAGTCCTCGCTGGAACGACTACTTTGTTGACCTGGCTCTCGATATCAGGGCAACGCCGGTGAAACGCATCGGCCGGCGCCAGCTGAGCGTGGACTCCTGGGTAGGTGGCCCACCACTCAAGGCAGCTGAGCAGGCCTTGAAATTTCTTGGCATCACCGGCCGGCGGCTTCCCGATGCGTTGCCACCGGGATTGCTCCGTTTGTGGTCCCAGCACATTCAACTCGACTCGCAGGCAGCAACGGAACAATTGGGATTGGCGTGGACACCTTATCGCACCGGTGTGCATGACTCGGCCCGGTGGTTCCGTACCGGGGCATCAACCAGCGGCCAAACCATGGAAAAAATAGTATGCCTTCCCTGAAAGCCGATATTCACCGGAAATTTGGACGATCCGACGGGCATCTGGCATTGAAAGGCGCCCTTCTGGATCCGGCATTTCGCGTGGTGGTCACCTTGCGTCTTTGCCAGGCAGCCCAGCAACTGCCGCCTGCATGGCGCTGGTTCGCGATGGTTCCTGCACAGCTGCTGTACCGACTGACAAGCCAGCTGGCGGGGATCGAAATACCCTGGCGAACCACCATTGCGCCCGGACTTGCACTCACCCATGGCCGCGGCATCGTCGTCAACGCGAACGCACGTATCGGCAGCAACGTCACGCTGTTTCATGGCGTAACGATCGGGCAGCGGGATTACATTGACAGTGAAGGCCGGCGGAACACCGTTTACCCGGTGATTGAAGACGATGTGTGGATCGGGCCGCACGCGATTGTAGTGGGCGGCGTGACTGTGGGGAAAGGCAGCAGGATTGCCGGCGGAGCGTATGTCTTTGAGAACGTCCCCCCCTACAGCGTGGTGATGGGAAACCCCGGGCAGATTGTTAAAACCAACTGCACACCGGATGTAGACAACCGCTACGCGCCGGTAGCCGTAGACGAAGAAAGCCAGCACTCGCGGCCGCAACGTCAATCGCTCGCAGTGAATGCCGGATCAGCGTCGGTTCAGCGAGGCCAGGCGCAAGGCCCGCGTTAAAAATAGCGGATTGCCTATCACGTAGCGCTGAAACAACCGGCGCGGCTCCAGCGCCAGGCGAAACAACCACTCCAGACCGGCCCTCTGCATCCACAGCGGCGCTCGCGGTGTTTTTCCACCCAGAAAGTCAATGATGGCTCCGCCGCAAACGATCAGGCAGGGAAAGTCCAGCAAGGCACGCAGTCTGGCCGCCACTTCCTCCTGCCGGGGCATTCCCATGCCGAGCACGATCAGCGCCGGTTGGTGCTGAACTGCCAGCAGGGCGTATGCCTCAGCATCCAGGAAGCCATCGGCTGCAATAAGCTGGCTGTGGGGAGCCAGTTCCTGCTGGACACGCAGCCGGCCCTTGGCCAGATAGGGATCACGTGTACCAAACAACGCAATGCGGCGGCCGTCAAACGCCCGGATCAGTTGCGGAATGAAGTCCGTCCCATTGAGATTGAGGCCGGGCTGCATCCGCAGCAATTTAAACAGCGTTGCCATGCCGGAGCCGTCCCTGAGCACCAGGTCGGCCGAATGCATTGCCTCAAAAAAAGGAACCGACGCCACCATGGAATTCATCGCATGCGCATTGGCGAAAGCCAGTACCTGCGGCCTTGCAGGGTGGCTAAGGGACGCCAGCAGTGCCTGGCTGTCGACAGGGCTTTGCACCCGCTCAATCTTTTCCACCAGTAGCGACCAGCGCTGGCGCCAGTCAGCAGGGCTGTCAAAGGAAGAACTCAGCATGGCCTCACCCATCCATCCTCCGGCATGACAAAATCATGGTCATGTTGAACACCGTAACCCCGGGCAACCCCTTGCGCACCCTTCGCATCCTGGCGGGCATCACCGTCGTCCTGACGGCCGCAGCGCTTTACATTCTTGGCGCGCAGCCCGTTGCCGTTGGGCTGTTCCCTGCGCCTTGGGACAAACTGGCACATCTGCTCGTCTTTGGCATGGTGGGCGCGGCTGCCGGTATTGCAAGCGGAACGCGCGGCTGGCGCATGGCCCTTTGCTGCGTAGCCAGCGCCGTCATGGTAGGTGCCATGGATGAGTTGCATCAGGCTTTCCTGCCGGGCCGGACAGCCAGCTGGTCTGACCTGGCAGCGGACGCCGCAGGCGGGCTTCTGGGAGCCGCCGCGCATGAGGCAGCCTATCGGCTGGGGGCTGGCCGCTTCTTCAGGCATCGTTAAGCACGGAGCCCACCAAAGCCACGCCGAACTCCCGCAGACTGTGGGTGAAACGGGTCATTTGCGGCATGGAACTCATGTTCTGCCTCGCCACAACCAGAGCAGCCCCTGCGCGGACGGCCACCGTGTGCGCATCGGCACATTCGCTGGCAGGCGGGGTGTCGATGATGATGACGTCAAAGTCCTCGCCCAATGATTGCAGCAGTTTGGAAAATTCCTGCCGCCCAAGCAGCTCCTGCGGATTAGGCGGAATGACCCCCGCAGGCAGTACCGACAGATCCTGCAGGGCCGGTATGCTGATGACCGCTTCCGGCCCGGCGCGGCCAGCGAGCATGTCAGACAGGCCCGCAGTCGCCCCAAGGTTAAAAAGCTGGTGCTGCCGTGGCGTCCGCATATCCGCGTCGACCAGCAAAGTACGCTCCCCGAGCTGTGAAAACACGATGGCCAGGTTAGCCGCGATATAGCTGCGCCCTTCTTTCGCGCCGGCGCTGACAATCGCCAACCCCCGGCGCTCGGCCCCGGTGTCAAACCAGCGCAGCATCAACTGGCTGCGCAGCGCACGCAACTGTTCAACCGGCTGGCTGCCCGGCTGGTACGCCGCCACCAGCTCCCGGCTGAGCTTGGTTTCATTGGCAAGGTAGGGATAGTCAAACTGGAC